>JADZBF010000001.1 GCA_020852215.1 Lysobacter sp.
CCGTGCGTCATATCGGATGCATCGTCGCGTTGGCGCGCGACACTGCTGTCGATGGCGATGCGCCAAGGGCCATGCGGAAACCGAAAGCGCGCCGGCTGCGGGCCGGGATTGAAGGCGATACTCCAACGCGGCGGCGAGGCGGCATCGACGGCGAGCTGGCAGGCGAACGCGTACGCCTGCGTATCGTGCCAATCGTCGACTTGCATCGCTTCGCCATCGGGACGCAGCCAATGCAGCGCGGGTTCGTCCGCGCGCGGCGCGGTCGAGAACCAGCACGGATGGCGCAGCAACGGGTCTTCGCGACGCAAGGCGATCAGCCGCGCGACGAAATCGATGTCGTCGGTGTCGTTCGACGTGTCGTCGCCGACGCAGGACCAATCCAACCAGCCCGTCGAGTTGTCCTGGCAGTACGCGTTGTTGTTGCCATGCTGACTGTTGCCGAATTCGTCGCCCGCGCACAGCATCGGTGTGCCTTGCGCCAGCAGCGTCGTAGCGAGCAGCGCGCGGCGCACGCGGCGACGCGTGTCGTTCACGGCCGGATGATCGCTCGCGCCTTCGATACCGAAATTCGCGCAAACCTCATGCGAATGGCCGTCGCGATTGTGTTCGCCGTTGGCGAGATTGTGCTTCTCGCGGTAGGTCACGACGTCGGCGAGCGTGCGGCCGTCGTGCGCGGCGACGAAATTCACGCTGGCGCTGGGCAAACGATGGCCGTGATGGAACACGTCGCTCGACGCGGTGAAGCGCCGCGCGAATTCGCTGCGGCCGATGTCGCGACCGTGATGCGCGTCGTGGCCCAGCCAATAGCTGCGCACTGCGTCGCGGAAGCGATCGTTCCATTCGGCAAAGCGTCCGGGCAAGCGGCCGAGTTGATAGCCATCGTGCCCGCAGTCCCAGGGCTCGGCGATCAGATGCGTGTGCGCGAGCGTCGGGTCTTGCCGCAAGGCGACCCAGAACGGCGCGGACGGATCGAAACCGTGTCGCGTGCGGCCGAGCGCGGGCGCGAGATCGAAACGGAAGCCGTCCACGCCCATCACTTCGACCCAATACCGCAACGAATCGAGCACGAACTGCGTCGTGCGCGGGTGAATCGCGCGCAGGGTGTTGCCGCAACCGCTGCTGTTTTCGTAGCGGCTGCGATCGTCCGGCATCAACCGATACCAACTCGCGTTGTCCAAGCCGCGGAAGGAAATGGTCGGTCCGGCTTCGTCGCCCTCGGCGGTGTGGTTGTAGACCACGTCGAGCACCACCTCGAAACCCGCGTCCTGCAGCGCAGCGACCATCGCGCGGAATTCTTCGACGATGGCATCGGGCCGCGCGTCACCGGCCCTTCGTGCCGCCGAATAGCGCGCGTCCGGGCAGAAAAAACCGATGGTGTTGTAACCCCAATAATTCGCGAGGCCGCGTTCGTCCAAACCTTGTTCGTGCAACGCCGTTTGCACGGGCAGCAACGACAAGGCGGTGACGCCGAGCCGGCGCAGATGCGCGATCGACGCCGGATGCGCGAGACCCGCGTACGTACCGCGCAGCGCATCGGGCACGCCGGGCAGCGTCATCGTGAAGCCTTTGACGTGCAATTCGTACAGCACCGATTCGCTCAGCGGCCGGCGCGAATGCGTCGGCGCGCGCGCCGCGGCAGCGAGCGGCGGCAAGACCCGCGCTTTCAACGCATACGCGGCGTTGTCGCGCGTGTCCATCACCCGCGCGCCTTCCGGGTGGCCATGCGCGTAGGCGTAGTGCTCGGGGCGCCATGCGAAGCGGCCGTCGATCTCGCGCGCATACGGATCGAGCAGCAACTTCTGCGGATTGAAGCGATAGCCCGAGTCCGGCGCGTAGCGGCCGTAGGCGCGAAAGCCGTAGATCAGGCCCGCGCCGGCGTTCGGCAGCCAGCCGCAGAACACGCCGTCCTCCGAGCGGTGCAGCGCGTAGCGCGCGGTCTCGCGCACGCCGTCGTCGTCGAAGACGCACAGTTCGATGCGCTCGGCGCGCTGCGAGAACACCGCGACATTGACGCCGCGCTCGCCGTTGGCGTCGATCGCGACATGCGCGCCGAGCGGCGCGGGACGGCCCGGGCGCAAAGATGCCTGCGGTGGCGAATGCGCGAGATCGCTCATGCCGGCAACAGCACGATCGTCGCCAGCGGCGGCAAAGTGAGCGAGAGCGAACGCGCGCAGCCTTGCGCGGGAATCGCCTCGGCCTGCAGCGCGCCGCCGCCGTTGCCGACATCAGCGCCGTCGTAGTGGCGCGAATCGGTGTTGAGCGCTTCGCGCCAGTGCGTCGCGCCGTCGTCGGGCACGCCGATGCGCGCATCGTGACGCGGTACCGGCGTGAAATTGCAGACCACGATCGCCAACCCACCTTCGCCGTCGCGCCGCACCCAAGCGTAGATCGAACGATCGCGATCGTCGCCGATCAGCCAAGCGAAACCGGCGCTCTCGCAGTCCAGACGATGCAATGCGGGCGTTTCGCGATACAGACGATTCAGATCGCGCACCAGATCGCGCACACCGCGATGCGGCGCGTTGCCGGGGTCGGCGGAATCGAGCAGGTGCCAGGGCAGGGCATGGTCGTGATGCCATTCGTCGCGTTGCGCGAATTCCTGACCCATGAACAGCAATTTCTTGCCCGGGTGCGTCCACATGAAACCGTAGTACGCGCGCAGATTCGCGAAACGCTGCCAGTCGTCGCCGGGCATCTTGGTCAGCAGCGCGCCTTTGCCGTGCACCACTTCGTCGTGCGACAGCGGCAGCATGAAGTTTTCGCTGAAGGCGTAGACCAGGCCGAAACTCATCAGATCGTGATGCCAGCGCCGATGCACCGGGTCTTCGTGCATGTAGCGCAGCGTGTCGTTCATCCAGCCCATGTTCCATTTGAAATGGAACCCGAGGCCGCCGTGATGCACCGGCGAGGAGACGCCGGGAAAACTCGTCGATTCTTCCGCGACGGCGATCGCGCCGGGCGCATCGGCGCCGATCCGCGTGTTCACTTCGCGCAGCAGCGAGATCGCTTCCAGATTCTCGCGCCCGCCGTGGATATTCGGCACCCATTCGCCTTCGTTGCGCGAATAGTCGCGATACAGCATCGACGCCACCGCATCCACGCGCAGACCGTCGACGCCGAAGGTTTCCAGCGGATACAGCGCGCTGCCGATCAAGAAACTGCGGACTTCGGTGCGGCCGAAGTTGTAGATCAACGTGCCCCAGTCGCGATGCTCTCCTTCGCGCGGATCGGCGTGTTCGTACAGCGCGGTGCCGTCGAAGCGTGCGAGACCGCGCGCGTCTTTCGGAAAATGCGCGGGCACCCAATCCAGCAACACGCCGAGCCCGCGCGCATGGCAGGCCTCGACGAAGCGCGCGAACGCTTCCGGTGCGCCGAAACGCGCGCTGGTCGCGAACAGACCCAGGGTTTGATACCCCCACGAGCCGTCGAATGGATGTTCGCTGATCGGCAGTAATTCGATGTGGGTGAAGCCGAGATCGGCGGCGTAATCCGGCAGCGAGGCGGCGAGCGCGTCCCAATCGAGAAAACCGCCGTCGTCCGCGCGGCGCCACGAACCGGCATGCACTTCGTAGACGCTGATCGGCGCGCGGCGGTCGTTGGCGGCGGCGCGCGCGGCGGGTAGCGCACGCGGCGGCAGCGGCGCGGCGACTTTGCTTGCGGTGCTGGGGCGCAGTTCGCTTGCGCGTGCGTACGGGTCGGCCTTGCTCGGCAACAGAGCGCCGTCGGCGCCGACGAATTCGAATTTATACAGATCGCCCGCCGCCGCGTGCGGCACGAACAATTCCCACACGCCCGCAGCATGCCGCAAACGCATCGGATGCCGGCGGCCGTCCCAGGCGTTGAACGAACCGACGACGCTGGCGCGTTGCGCGTTCGGCGCCCATACCGCGACACGCACGCCTGCGATACCGTCGACAACGACCGGATGCGCGCCGAGAAAACGATGCGGACGCGGTTCGCGGCCTTCGCGAAAGGCGATCAAATCCTCTTCGGCGATTTGCGGCCCGTAGGCGTAGGCGTCGGCGTACTCGCCTTCCTGGCCGTCCCGCCAGCGCACGCGCAGCCGGTAATCGAAATATTTGCGACGCAGCGGAATGCGCGCTTCGAACAGGCCATCGTCGTGACGCAGCAA
>JADZBF010000002.1 GCA_020852215.1 Lysobacter sp.
CCCACGCGAGGCCCGATGTTCCGCTGGATCTGTTGGCCGACGCGCTCGCGCGCAAATTGCCGCCCGCGCAGGCGCAATCGTCGATGCTGTTGTGGCCCGATCCCGCGCAACTGGTGCCGCTGCATCGCGCATTGGCGGCGAGCGCGGCGGTGCTGGCGCGCATCGATGCGCACTGGGCGCGCGGATGAACGCGAAGACGCCTTCCTGGACGGCGCCCGCTTCTGCAGTGGTCATGACAACCACCACGCCCACGCACGGCGAAACGCACACGCTCACGCCGTCGCCGCCATCGACACCGTTGCTGCCCGCGCCGACGCCGCAGCCGCTCCCGCGCGTGCTGCAGCCCTGGCACGACTGGCTGCAATGGTTCCCGCACGAATCGGCGCTGGCCATCGGCGGCATGCTGCCGCGCTTGCATGCGGCGATGGGTCGCTATCGCGGGACGCTGCAGCGCGGCGCGCACACACCCAACGGTATCGACGAACTGCGTCGCCGCGGCCCGTATCACCGACTGTTGCTGAGCGAATGGGCGCTCGCAGACGAAGTGCCGGACGAATTCCTGCGTCGCGCCAGCAGCGGCGAGCATTTGTTTCTGTCGCCGCGCTACGAAACGTTGCGCGCGGACGCCGAAATCGTCGCGGTGTTCGATAGCGGCCCGGCGCAGTTCGGCGCGCCGCGATTGGCGCATATCGCGCTGTGGATTCTGCTCGCGCGTCGCGCCGAAGAGGCGGGCATCGGGTTTCGCTGGGGCCTGCTCGACGCGCCCGGCGCGCTGGATGCCGGCGGCGACGCGGCCGCGCTCAAACGCATGCTAGCCGCGCGCACGCTGCACCATGCCGATGCGACCCGCATCGCGGCGTGGCGGGACGCATTGGCCGCGGAACTCTGCCAAAGCGGCGAGCGTTGGTGCATCGGCGGCGCGCGCGAAGCCACGGACGCCTTTTCGCATCGGGTCGCGATCGCGCGCGATCTGCACACGCAGTTGCGCGTCGAGATCGTCGGCGCCGGTGGACGCCGCGACGTGGAGGTGCCGCTGCCGCCGGACAAGGCCAGCGCGCGTTTGCTGCGCGGCGGCTTCGCTTACGAGGTGGCGGCGACGCATGCGCTCGAAACGAAGCACGAAGCGAGCGCCCAGAAGCTTTCGCTGCGGCAGCCGCCGCTGATCGGCCCCGAAGGCCGGCGCATCGTGGTCCCCGTGCTGGGCGAAAGCGCGGCGATGATCTACGACCTCGCACCGAGCGCGAAAAAATCCAAGAAAAGCCAACGCAAGATGCGCTGGGGCCGCGGCAGCGAACTGGTGTTCGCGGCGATGTCGGGCAAAAGTTTCGGCGGCGTCGTCGCGGACCGCAGCTATTTGTTCTTCTGGCAGATCGAAGGCTTCGGGGTCGTATCGCGGCCGGACAACACCGTTTTCCAAGCACCGCCCGGACAAGCGCATTGGCTCCCGGCGTTGTGGTTCAACAGTGGGTCGCGTCCGCACCAAATCTTCGTGATCGACGCCGCCCACCGACTGTCGATGTTCGAGGGCTCTCGTCCCGATCGAACCGGCGTCCTGACGCAGCCGATCGACACCGATGTCATCGCGATGGCGCGCACCGACGCGGACTCTTTCGCGTATCTGCGGTATCGCGGCGGCATGCTCGAATTGATGCTGCGTCATCGCCGCAGTGCGGCCAGCCGGCGTCTAGCGCAAGTCTCGCTGTCGGCGCCCCCGGACAAAGGCTTTCTTTTCGGCCTTCGTTACCGCGACATCAACGCCTGGTGCGTGCGTATGGAGCGCGGCCGCGAAGGCGGGGCTTCGTTTTGGGCGCTTTATCGCTACGACCAGCGCACGCCGTCCCCGCAAGTGCAGGTGATCCAAGTCGCCTCGGGTTGGTCTGTCGTCGGTTTGACGCCGGTGCCGGGCACGGCGTCGGAGTTCGGATTGGTCGCGATCACCGCCGACCGCAAGCGTTTGATGCTGCTGCGCGTCATCGGCAGCGACACGCTGTACGCCTCGGCGCGCAGCATCACCGCCGCCAGCGTCGCCACCGATACATCGTTGATCGCATTCATCACCGAAGACCGGCAGTTGATCGCGCTGACGCCGGGCGGCGAGACACGCCGCTGGAACGCCGACACGGAGCGCGACGATGGCTGATCGCGCCGCCATCGTTTCGACCGCGGCCGCCGCGACGACGTCGCGCGCGACGCAGGCCGCCGTGCGCATTCCGCTGTGGCGCGGCGTGCAGCCGGTCGTGGCGCTGTGGTTTCGCGCCGATGCGCCCAACGGCGATGCATCGAAGGGCGACGTATCGCAAGCCGATGCGCGCGCGGCGCGGATGCTCGCGCACTGGCGCACCGGCGCGAAGGCGCTGCGTTTCGGGGAAGGCGATCTGTTGCGTTATCCCACCGCGCGTTGGCTGGACTGCGATGCCTTGCCGGCGCTGGCGCTGTGTCTGGATGCGCGCGGCGCGTTGACCAGCGCGCCGCTGCGGCCGGACGAGCGCCGCGCGCACGACGAGAATTCTCCGCACGGGACGCACGCGCTCGCGGCCAGCGACGCCGACCTGTTGATCGTCGGCGGCGCGCGAGTGCTGGCGCTGCGGCAAGCCGACGGCGCGCCGCTGGATCTGTCGCGATTGATCGACATCAACGACTACGCCCTGCGCGAACCGTTCGATTGCAGCGCCGCGGTGCCGATGCCGGATGCGAGCAAACTGGTCGGCCGACAGGTACGCGAATTGTTGGGCGACAAAATTCCGCCGCCCAGCGCCGAACGCGATGCGTTTCTCGAACGGTTGTCCGGGCGCAGTCGCGATGGGAACGCACGCGATGGCGGCGCGCCCGGCGAGCGCATGCGCGCGGTCGGTCAGGACTGGCTGGGCCGTTTCGCGGCGCGCTGGCTCGGCGGTTTCGCGGCCTTGGGCGCCGCCGCGGGCGGTATCGGCCAAGGCGGGCAAGGTACGAACGCGAGCGGTGTGCACGAACGTCAACGACCGGTCCGGCCGTCGCGTTGGCGCGATGCATTGACGCGCTTGGCGATCGCCTCGCGCATGTCGCGCTTGATCGGTTGGCGGCACGGCGCGTACCTGCGCAAGATGCTGCAGATGTTCGAAGACGGCGATCTGCACGAAGCGCTGCGTCATGCGTTGCCGATCGACGCGACCGGCCAAACTCGCGGCCAATCGTTTTCGGCGCCGGGTCGGCGCAACGATCTGCGGTTATCCGGCGCCTCGGACATCGGCACCGAAATCGGTTTGCCCGACGAACTGCGCGAACATTTGCGCATCGTCTACCGACAAACCTTCGAGCGCCTGGATCGCGCCGGCAAGATCGACGAAGCCTTGTTCGTGTTGGCCGAGTTGCTCAACGCCAAGCAAGAGGCGCTGGATTATCTCGAGCGCCACGGCCGCCACGCGCAGGCCGCGGAACTCGCGCTGGCCTGGGACATGCCGCCGACCACCATCGTGCGTTTGCTGTTGCTCGCCGGCGATTTCGAACGCGCGGTGCAGGCGGCGCGACGCGACGGCGAATTCGCCAGCGTGGTCGCGGCGCTGGAAAAAGACCAACCGGCGTTGGCGATCAAACTGCGGCTGGCCTGGGGCGAAGCCTTGGCCGAACGCGGGCAATGGTTGGCGGCGATGGATGCGGTGTGGCCCGTGCCGGAGGCGCGCGATCTCGCGTTCCATTGGCTGCGGATGGCGGAAACCGCGGGCGAGACGCTGTCCGCGCGCGCGCTGGTGCGTCGCGCCGAACGCTTCCCCGACACCTTGGAGCGTTACGGCGAACGTTTGCTCGCGTTGGCCAATCCCGAACGCGAGACCGACGCGCGGCGCGCCATGGCCGAAGCGCTGCTCGAAACGAGCGCGCACAACGCCGCGACGCGCGCGGTGGCGAGCGCGATTCTGCCCGCGCTGATCGCCGACCGCGCGGACAGCCGCCACGATCTGAGCAAGGCGCGATTGAAGCGTTTGCTGCACCTCGCCGACGACCCCTGGTTGAACGCCGATGCTCCGGAACTCTCGGTGCCGCAACTGAAAGCACGCATCGATGTTTGGGACAGCGCCGGCGGATTGCGCTGGAACGCGCCCGCAGTCGGTTTACGCGCGATCTACGACGCGGCGGCGCTGGACGATCATCGCTATCTGATCGCGCTCGGCGAAGCGGGCGCTGCGGTCATTGATCGCGGCGGACGCACGCTGCGGCGCTACGACGTGCCGGCGTACGCTTTGACGATCGGCGACAGCCGCAACATCGCGCTCGCCGTCGCGCCGCGCGAGCACGTCACGCGCGTGAGCCGATTGGATCTGGTCCGACACAGCGTCGCCGATCTGGGCGCATTGCCGATCACGGCGCACGCGGACGCCTTCGACGGCATCGCCTGGAGCCTGGTTTCGCGCGATCGCATTCTGGTGGTGGACACGGCGAAATCGCTGCAGGACGCGCTCTGGCATGTCGGCGATCTGCCGGGGCCGATCGTGCAGACGCGCTATCTGCCGAATCAAGAGATTTACCTGATCCGCAGCGGCGAGGCGTTCGAGATCTGGGTCTATCAACTTCCCAACCGGCGGTTGCTCTCGCGCGACACCGTGCGCATCGAAGAGGGGCACACCGTCGCGCTGATCGGACACGGGCAAGCGCTTCAGTTCGCCGTCCTCGACCGGCCCGATGCCGACGATCGCAATAAAAGTAACGATAAAAGCAGCGATAAAAATAGCGATCACGATAGCGACGCGCGCGACGACACGATCGATATCGGTTTCGAGTGGTACCGCCAACCCAAGCGCATACGGCTGCGCAAACCCAAAGGCGAAATCGCGCCATCGATCGTCTTCCAACCGCTCTCGCAGGGTGCGCTGTTCGGCCTGCGCGGCGAACGACGCGCGCAATACGGCTTGTATCGTTATCGCGACGGCACCGCCCTCGCTGAATTCGACTGGCCGACGAGCGTCGTTCCGCGCGTTCGCGAAACCCCCGACGGACTGCTGTTATTCGATCAAGAAGGCCGCGTCCTGTCGCTGGCGCGCGACGGCACGGTGCGGGATACGATTTCGGTGCGTTGAGGCGGCTTCGATGCTTGCTTTGAAGCGATTGAGACGAAGCGCGTTGCTCAATGTCAGCGCCGGAATACGGCTTATACGTTCCAGACCCAGCGGGCGGCGGGAAGGATGCCCGCCGTTTTTCGATTCGCCATGGACGGCGAATCGAAAAATCCCCTCGGCAATGAATGACCAGGATTGTTTTGTCGGGGAAAAGTGCTTTCTTTTGCCTACTTTTCTTTGCACGAGCAAAGAAAAGTAGGTCGCGCGGCAGCGCGAAATACTGCCTTGCTCAAGCGATTCGAACCGAACTTCGATAATGCGATGAAGCGGCAGTGGCCGCGATAGGCGATCACACATGGGGCGCGTCTGCTACCGCGTCTCACCACACGTTCGGCGCAACCCCACGTTCCGGATGTTTCATCCGCACCACGCAAAAACGCTGGCCGGTCGGGGCTTCCATCACCACCCAGGTGTGGACGGCGGCGATGCGTTTCGCGCCGAGGGCCTCGAGGCGCTTCACTTCGGCGTCGATATCGTCGGTTTCGATGTCCAGATGCACGCGCGAGGCGTGCGTCACTTTCTGCACTTCGACATGCAATCCGCCCGGCGCGTCGTCGAGTTTGACGTAGGTCGACGCTTCTTCCGGCGGCAGCTCGCCGATCGGCCAACCCAGCGCGTCGCTCCAGAAACGCGCGGCGGCGTCCAGGTCGTCGGTCTTGCAGTCGATAATGAAACCGGCGAGGCGGCTGTGATGGCTCATGCGTGCGTTCCGCGAGCGGGATGAGCGGCGTCGGCGTCAGCGCATGCGCCGACGCGGGGCTTCGAGCGACTGCTCGTCTCTCATCGCTTCCCAACGCGTTTCTTCTTCCAGCTTGCGCTTGCGCGCTTGTTGCTCGCGCTCCAAATCTTCGATCATCTTCCGGTGCAAGGCCTGGATCAGCATCGTCCGATAGATCGGATGGACGTTGCTGTTGCCCAGCGCGAGCCACAGCATGTCTTTGTCCGCGCTGTGGGCGAACGTCGTGAGGCGCTCGAAATCCTTCAGCTCGGGCTCTTTCTTCTCGCCGACGACGGCGACGAACTCACTGTAGTCCATGCCGCTTCACCTCGCCGTTGGAGACAGGCTCCGATCTTCCACGTTAACGGCCGGGCGTTCAATACGTTTCGCCGCATCGCCGCGCATCGAGGCGTCGCGAAGGGCGGTCGCGCGCCCCGAACGCCTCATACCGACTCCCACCACATCAGGAATTCGTGCCACAGCCGCTTGAAGAACCCGGCTTCCGGCACCGACTCCATCGCCACGAGCGGCGCTTCGATCACCGTTTTGCCGTCGAGCACGACGCGCACGGTGCCGATCGGCGTTCCGGCCTTGACCGGCGCGATCAGTCGTTTGGGCACGTCCATCAGCGGTTTGAGTTCGGCGTAACGTCCGCGCGGCGTGCTGACCAGCAGCGGTTGCTCCAAGCCCAGCTTCACCGTATCGGTTTCGCCTTTCCAAATCTTGTGCGTGGCGATGACGGCATCGGCTTGATACAGGCGATGGGTTTCGTAGAAGCGGAAACCCCAGTTCAGCAGCGCCAGCGAATCGACCGCGCGCTCTTCCTCGCTGGCGGCCTTCAGCACCACCGCGAAAAGACGCTGATCGCCGCGTTTGGCCGACGTCAGCATGCAATAGCCCGCGCGCGCATGATCGCCGGTCTTGATGCCGTCCACCGATTCGTCGCGCCACAACAGGACGTTGCGGTTGAGCAGCGGATTCATCGCGCCGACCCGGAATTCGCGGATCTTGGTATACGCGTATTCGTTCGGATAATCGTGGACGAACGCGCGACCGAGCAGCGCCAGATCGCGCGCGGTCGAGTAATGATTTTCGGCGGAGAGGCCGTGGGACGTGGCGAAGCGGGTGTTCTCCAGGTCCAAACGCTTGGCGTAATCGTTCATCAGCGCCGCGAACGCCGGCTCGCTGCCGGCGACGTGTTCGGCCAACGCGACCGCCACGTCGTTGCTGGATTGCACCAGCATGCCCTTGAGCATCTCGGTCAAATCGGCGGTTTTATTGACTTCGAAACCGCTGTAACGGCCATCGACCGCACCGCCGCCGTGTTGCCACGCGTTGACGCTCATTTTCACGGCATCGTGCGCTTGGATGCGCCCGGCCTGCAGCTCGGCGGCGATCACATACGCGGTCATCACCTTGGTGAGACTGGCCGGCTCCAAACGCTCGTCGATATTTTGGCCGGCCAGAATCTTGCCGGTGGCGTCGTCCATCACCAGCCAGGCGCGCGCGGTTTTGGGTTTCGGCGCATCGGGAACGACGGCGGGCTTGGCCGCGGCGGTCGTCGGCGGTTTCGCTTCAGGCTTCGCTTCGGGTTTCGTCGCTGATGTCGCTGCAGTTTTCGTCGCTTCGGGCTTCGTCGCTGCGGGTTTTGTCGCTGCGGCTTTGTCGGCGGCCGACTTCGCCGCGGTGGATGTCGACGCCGACGGTTTCACGGCGGGCGCCTGCGCGAGCGAGCCAATCGCGAACGTCGCGGTCGCGACCAGGATCGCCAGCGCGACCGACCTCCCGACCGAACGCACGCCCCGAGGCACAGCCGAGCATGGGCCGATGTCCGATAAACGCGTCCTGCGCCTTTGCGTCGTCCCGGTGGCTTGCCCTGCCTCGCGGCTCATCGATGGATCGTCTCCGGTGCGCGGCGCGAAGCCGCGAAGGGCGCGAAAAACGCCGAGAACGGGCATTTTGAACGACGCCCGAAAAGATTCCGAGGCCCAGGCCTCAACTCGCGATGCGAGGCCGAAACCCGCCGCGGCGGCAGGAATGGCCTCGCGTGGTCATTCGCGAACCACCCGAACCGTCTCGAAACCCAGATCGGCGCAGCGTGCCGAAAGTTCCGCCACGCGGTCGGCCGCGACCGGGCCGATGCGCAGCCGCCACACCGGCTTGCCGTCGGCTTCGCCGGCATCGATGCGCACCGCCGGCAAACCCGCATCGCGCAGACGCTGTTGCGCGCGCTCGGCGTTGTCCTGCGCCGAAAACGCGGCGACTTGCAGCGATACGCCGCCTTCGGCGACGGCGGCCTGCGTCGATGCGACCGAAGTCGAAGCAGCCGGAATCGAGACAGACGCTGCGGGCGTCTCCGTCGGCGCCCCCGCCGCGGGTCCGGGCCGCCCTGTGGCGACGCGGGCCCCGCGTTCGCGCATCCAACGATCGAATTCGTCGGCGCGCAGGGCCGGATTTGCGGGCGTCGTCGGCGCTGCCGGCGCCACCGCAGCGACCGCGGGCGGCGAAGCGTTTTGCGCGGCGCGCCCGCGGCGCGTGCGTTCGCGACGCGACAGCGTGCGGCGGTTTTCGGGGTCGTCCGGCAACAACGCGCGCACTTCCACCCGCGTCGTGCCTTTGCGGATGAAATCCAGCTTCACCGCGGCGGCGTAACTCAAATCGATGATGCGACCGGAATGGAACGGGCCGCGATCGTTGACGCGTACCACCACCGACTTGCCGTTATCGAGATTGGTCACGCGCACGTAGCTGGGCAGCGGCAGCGAGCGATGCGCGGCGCTGAACGCGTTCATGTCGTAGACCTCCTGGTTCGAGGTCAAGCGGCCGTGGAATTTCTTGCCGTAGAACGAGGCCTGGCCTTCTTCGAGATAACCCTCGCCCGAATCCAGCACGCGATAGGTCTTGCCCAGCACCGAATAACTGCGGTTGCCGAAACGCGAGCGCGGTTCGTCCTTCACTTCCGGCTCGGGAATCGCGGCCACGTCGGGCACGTAGTCGGGCACGCTGTCCTTGACGTGCGGCGCGTACAGACCGCCGGCCACGTAATCGCCGCGCTTGCTCGGATCTTCCTGCGCGGGCGCGTACGGAGAACGCTTGGGTTCGGCGTCCGCGGGCGATGCCGGTTCGCTGCGCGGCGCGTGCGCGACGGGCGGCGTGTCTTTTTTCGGCGCGCTGCCGCAACCGGCGAGGATCGACATCGAAACGAACGCGCACAACAACGACGCGGAACGACGCATGCGCTTATCTCCCGGCGGGGGCGGTCGACGACGCAGGCGCATCGGCGCCCGCGCGAATCGCCTGCGCCAACTGATGCACCGCCATGGCGTACATCGGCGAACGGTTGTAGCGGGTGATGACGTAGAAATTGCGGTAGCCCACCCAATATTCGCGGCCGGCGTCGCCATCGAAATTCACGACAGTGGCGCCTTCGGCGGCGGGGTCGGCCGGCAGCGGTTCGCCGGACATCGGGCGATAGCCGCGTTGCGCCAGCGCCTGCAGGGAATGCGCGGGTTCGAGCGTCTCCGGCACGAACTCGACGGCGGCCGGGTCGAACGCAGCGCGCGCCGCGACCGGACCGCCGGGCTGCCAACCGTGGACCACGAAATAATTCGCGATCGACGCGAACACATCGGGTTTGTGCGTGAGCAGATCGCGGCGGCCGTCGCCATCGCCGTCTTTCGCCCACAACCGATAACTCGACGGCATGAACTGGCCCATGCCCATCGCACCGGCGTAACTGCCTTTGAGCGTGAGCGGATCGAGCTGCGGTTCCTGCGCGGTCAACGCGAACAACTGCGCCAATTCGCCCGCGAAAAACGGCGCGCGCTTGGGATGATCGAACGCAAGCGTGTACAGCGCATCCAGCACGCGATAACTGCCGGTGTTGCGGCCGTAAGAGGTTTCCACCCCGACGATCGCGACGATGTACTCGGCCGGCACGCCGGTCTGCGCGGACACGCGGTCCAGCGCCGCGCGATTGTCGCGATAGAACGCGACGCCGCCATTGATGCGCGCGGGCGTGAGGAAGATCGTGCGGTATTCGCGCCAGGGCTTCACCGCCTCGGCCGGACGGGTGATGGCGTCGATGATCGATTGTTTGTATTCGGCCTGCGCCAACACGCCGCGGATGCGCTCGGGCGCGACGCTATAAGTGGTTGCGGCGTAATCGACGAACGCGGCGATACGCTGCTCGCGCGGGATGGCCGGATCGGTGGCCGACGGCGGCGCCACCGGGCGCTCCGGCGGCTGCGGCACTTTCGGCATCGCGCCGGCCTCGGGCGTCGCGGCGGGCTTGGGCGTGGCCGGTCCCGGCGCGGGCGCCGACAGGTCTTTCAGTGGCTGCGCCGGCTTGGCGGGCGGCTTTTGGGTGGCGCAGGCGGCGAGCGTCAGGCTCACCGCGATCGCCGCCATAGGGGGCAATGCACGAAAAATCAAAGGGTTACGCCTCTGCTCGCGAAATGACGGCGAGAGCGTAGCACGCGGGGGTGGGGGGACCTATCCGCGGGCGCCCGTCGATTCGCCCTTCCAACTCCCCATCAAGCGGCCGACGATGACTA
>JADZBF010000003.1 GCA_020852215.1 Lysobacter sp.
GCCGAATTGGTCAAGGTGTTCGACAAGTACAACGTGACCTTCGTATCGGTGACGCAGCAGTTCAACACCACCGACGCAATGGGCCGAATGCTGCTGAACATCCTGCTGACGTTCGCACAGTTCGAGCGCGACTTGACCGCCGAGCGCATTCGCGACAAGTTCGTCGCCAGCAAGAAGAAGGGGCTGTGGATGCACGGCATCCCGCCGCTCGGCTATGACGTCAAGGATCGCCGGCTGGCGATCAACGAAGCGGAAGCCGAACAGGTCCGAACGATCTTCCGGCGCTTCGTCGAGTTGGGTTCGATCCTGAAGGTCGTGCAGGCGATTCGCGAACACGGATGGTGCAACAAGACGTGGACGACCAAGGCGGGCAAAGTGCTGGCCGGACAACCCCACGACAAGAGTTCGGTCCACAAGATTCTCCACTGCCGTACCTACCTTGGTGAGCTGAAGCATCGCGACCAGTACTTCAAGGAAACCCATGCGCCGATCATTGACCACACCCTCTGGGACGAAACGCAT
This sequence comes from Lysobacter sp., assembly GCA_020852215.1. Classification (GTDB taxonomy): domain Bacteria; phylum Pseudomonadota; class Gammaproteobacteria; order Xanthomonadales; family Xanthomonadaceae; genus Lysobacter_I. The sequence goes on from JADZBF010000003.1 coordinate 523, forward strand.
GCGCTGCTGGAGGTCAACGGTCGAGTCCGGGCGGGGGCCTCGCGCCGGGGCAAGGTCGAGTTCTTGCTCAAGGGTCTGCTGACCGGTCCGGATGGCCGCGCCCTGTCGCCTTGGCACACGACCAAGGCCAACGGCCGCACCTATCGCTACTACCTCAGCACGCGCGACACGCACGAGGGGCCGGGCACGTCTGGCCTCCCTCGCCTGCCGGCCGGGGAGTTGGAGGGGGCCGTCGTTGCGCAACTGCGGCGCGTGCTGCGGGCGCCGGAGATGGTCGAGGCCATGATTCCGCAGGCCGTCGCCCTCGACCCGACCTTGGACGCGGCGCAGGTCACGGTGGCGATGACGCAGGTCGAGCAGGTTTGGGACCAATTGTTCCCGGCCGAGCAGCAGCGGCTGGTCCGGTTGCTGGTCGAACGGGTCATCGTCTCGCCGACGAACCTGGAATTGCGACTCCGGCCCGGCGGGATCGGCGCAATCGCCGCAGACGCCCGCTTGGCCGCCGAAGAGGTGGTGGCATGAAGGGCCCGACGTTGAAGGTGTCGGGGCCAGTGGCCGAGGTGGCCGCCAGCGACGGGGGTGTGGTGCTGAACATCCCGATCACTCTGAAGCGACGCAGCGGACGGCGGGTCGTGGCGATCCACGGGACCGAGTTCGAGTCCGGCAAGCGGACTCGAACAGGCGCCACAGCGCTGCAGTTGGCACTGGCCCGCGGCCACCGCTGGCTGCGGATGTTGGAAGCGGGCGAGGCGGCTTCAATGAGTGAGATCGCCCGCCGCGAAGGCACGGACCACAGCTACGTCGCCCGGCACATCAACCTGACCCTATTGGCGCCGGACATCGTGGCCGCGATCCTGGACGAGACGCTCTCGGAGGGTGTCCGCTTGCACGCGCTATCCATCAATCCGCCCGCGCTGTGGAATAGTCAGCATCAGTGGCTAGTCAACGGAAGCGCCAAAAAATAGCGCGAACCCTGACCTTTGGAAATGTGGCAACTCGTGTGCGGTAGAGGAAAAATCAATGCTGGTCGAAGACTAAGGGCATTGTCAGAAATGGTAGTATGCAAATTGTCCAATTTATTACTTCGGACTACGATCCGGTGTGAGAGAGAATTTGGATTTCAGTTGCTCAGGCACCAGAAACCGCACCCTCATTGCCGCAGCGCGCGGCGGCGCGTTTCTCGTCACGGTGCGTTGGGGTTCGTCTGGCGCGGTTCGAATCCTGGTGGGCCCAGAAATCGAGTCATTGTGATCCCAGCGCGCGGTGGCGCGTTTCTCATTGCGGTGCGTTGGTGTTCGTCTGGCGCGGTTCGAATCCTGGGGGGCCCAGAAATCGCACCATCATTGCCCCAGCGCGCAGCGGCGCGTTTCTCTTAGCGATGGCCTTTTCACGCTGAGGCCTCGATCCCCGGAAGTGAATCCTCATGTTCGAAATCGCCGTCGTCTGTCTTGTCGTCACCGCTCTGCTGGCCTACGCGAACGCGAAGTTCGTCGGCCTGCCTACGACCATCGGTGTGATGGTGATCGCTTTGCTGCTTTCGCTCGGGCTTGCGGGTTTGGATGCGCTCGGATACAGCGCTCTGCACCGATACGAAACCGCTCTGATCAAGTCGATCGACTTTTCCGAAGTGCTGATGCAGGGCATGTTGTCCATGCTGCTGTTCGCGGGGGCATTGCACGTCGATATCAGCCAGTTGCGGGCCTATCGCTGGCAAATCGCGGTGTTGGCGGTGTTCGGGACACTGTTGTCCACGATCGTTGTCGGTTACGCGCTGTGGTGGCTGCTGCCTTGGATGGGTATCGAGTTGCCTCTGATCTATTGCTTGATTTTCGGTGCGCTGATCTCACCGACCGATCCGGTGGCGGTGATGGGTATCCTCAAGTCGGCGGGCACATCCGAGGACGTCGGCATGGTCGTCTCGGGCGAGTCGCTGTTCAACGATGGCGTCGGCGTCGTGTTGTTCTCGCTGCTGTTGACGGTCGCGCTTCGCGGCGAGGCCCCGACCATGACCGAGGGCGCGATGCTTCTGGCGCGCGAGGCCGGCGGCGGATTGTTGTTGGGCGGCGCGATCGGTCTGCTGCTGTTCTTCATGCTGCGCAGCTTGGACAACTACATCGTCGAAGTGCTGTTGACGCTGGCGGCGGTGTTGGGCGGTTATGAGTTGGCCACCTACCTGCACGTGTCCGGCCCGTTGGCGATGGTGGTGGTCGGCGTGATGATCGGCAATCACGGTCGCTCGCTGGCGATGTCGGACACCACGCGGAAGCATGTGGATCTGTTCTGGGAACTGCTCGACGAGATACTCAATGCGGTGCTGTTCGTTCTGATCGGTCTGGAATTCGCCATCATCGCGTTCCCGGGCAACGGCCTGCTCGCGGCGGTGGCCGTGATCGCGATCGTTCTGTTCGCACGTTTCTTGACGGTCGGGTTGCCCGTGGCGGCGATGCCGCGCTGGTTCAAGTTGCCGGCGAGCGGCTGGAAAATTCTCACCTGGGGCGGTTTGCGCGGCGGCATCTCCGTCGCGCTGGCGTTGTCGCTGCCGGCGGGGCCGAACCGCGACCTGATTCTCGCGCTGACCTACGCGGTCGTCGTGTTCTCGATTCTCGTGCAGGGACTGACGATCAAGCGCTTGGCGGCCTCGGGGCGAACGCAGCCTGTCGCCGAAACGCCGACGTCTTCGGAGCAGTAGATCGAAGCGCGCAAAGCGCAATGAGCGCATCGGGCGAAGAGGCGAGGCGTCGTGCGCCTTGTTCGAGCCGCCGGTGATCGAGGAACTCGGTGCAACGAAGCCCTCGCGCGTCCTCCCCGAGTCCGTTTGCCGAATCCGCCTTTCCAAGGCGCTTCCAAAAACACGACAACGGATGTCGTGTTTACCGGCGTAAGGTTCGGCTGACCTATTCGTTCGGGACCGCGCTCATGTCGCCGATGTCGATCGATCCTACCCGCCGTCACTTGATGGCTTCCGGCATCGTCGCGGTTGCGGGCTCGCGGCCGGCGGGGTCGCCGTGGCCAGCGACGCGGGCACGGGCGGCAGCGCAGGCGGCGGCGCGAGTCAAGGCGCGAAAGCCGGCGCCTGTGGCGATGATCGCTGGAACCCCAGCGTGCCGGCAGTACCCGCAGTCCCACCACCGGGCAAGCCGGGCGATTTCGATAAACGCCCGAGTTTCTGCGCGAAGTGATCGATGCGGTGTGAAGCGGCCGTCGCATCGCGATTCGCTATCGAAGTTGGGAGCGCTCGCATTCTCGCGAGGTGGAGCCGTTGGGCGTCGTACTCAAAGGCGGCGCATGGTATTTGGTCGCGCGATCGGTCGATTCGACCAAATCTTCGAAGACGAAGAATGCGAAGGCCAAGATGGCAACGGCCAAGATCGCGACCTATCGCATCGCGAATATTTTGACGTTCGAATCGCTCGGGCCCACGTTCAAGCGCCCGAAGGATTTCGATTTGACCGCGTATTGGCGCGAGTCACTGGCGCGCTTCGAGGCCGATCTCGCGCGTTCGCGCGCGTGGCGCTGACCGAGCAAGGCGAAACCTGGTTGGCGAACCTACGGATCAAAGCGGTGGCCGTGCCCGATGCCGTCGCGACGCCCGGCTGGCGGGAATACTGGGTGGCGATCGAATCGGTCGAACACAGCGCGCGGCAATGGCTGTCCTTCGGCGATCAGGTGCGGGTGCTGGAACCGCCGGAATTGCGCCGGCGCGCGATCGAATTGGCGCGCGGCGTGTTGGCGGTTCATGGCGACGATTGAGCGATGCGGGTTTCTCCCGAGTCGCGCGTTGAATCTTCCTAAAGAGCGGCGGCTGTGATCGCGCCGTCATCTCGGCGAATGCGGGGACGCCTCTCGGGAGTCGAAGGCTGGTCAGCCGGCCATCAAAACCGCCGTCAAAAGCTGGGTTCCGGCATTCGCCGGAATGACGAGGTTATCGGTCGACGGGAGTCCGGTATTTTTTGAGGGAGCCGTCGCGACCCCGCATGCTTCAGTCGGCCGCTTCGCAGCGAATGCTGGCCACCGTGCCCGTTTCGTCGTGATCGATCCGCATCTCGATGGCGTAGCGATCGCATAAACGTTTGACGATCGCCAAGCCGAGCCCGAAGCCGGCGCTGCCTTCGCGCTTGCGAAACGGTCGTCCGATTTCGGCGGGCATATTCGGATCGAACGCGACGCCGTGGTTGGCGATCCGCAAGCGGTCGCCCTCGACGTCGATCCAGACTTCACCGCGCGCGGTGTGCGCGAATGCGTTGCCGATCAGGTTCGACAACAAGATATGCATTACGCCGATCGGCTTGGGAAACGAGAAGGTCTGCGGCACATCGACCTCCACCACGATCGGGCGATCGCCGATCAGCGGCGATTGCTCGATGATCACCCGTTCGATGACCGGCAGCAGTCGCGTGCGTTCCGCGCCGGCTTCGAGCATTTGTTCGCGCGCGAGCGCGAGCAGCGTCGTCACCGTCTGTTCGAGCTGCGCGGCCGATTGCAGAACGTTATCCAGTTGGTTGCGCGCGACATCGCTCAGGCCGGGTTCGGCGGATAAGCGTTCGCCGGCCATGCGAATCACGGCCAACGGCGTGCGCAATTCGTGGCTGGCGTCGCGGGTGAATTCCTGTTCCCGCGCGATGAAGGCACGAATGCGGCGAATCAATTGTTCCAGACCGCGCGCCAGCACGCCCACTTCGTCGTTGCTCATGCCGGTGTGAAGCCGCTCCGGCAAATCGTTCGGCTGCATGCGTTCCACCGCGTCGGCCAACCGCGACAGGGGCGCGCTGATGCGCTGCGCGAGCCAGGCGCCGAGAATCAAGGACACGACCAAAGCGACGAGGCCCGACCAGCCGAGGAAAAAAAAGATCTGGCCGCGGATGGGCCGCACCACCGAGCGTTCGCTCACTTCGTACAACAACCACGATTGCACGGTGCCTTCGGAAATCGGCAACAACCGGAACGACCGTCCGTCGGCGCTCGAAAATTTCCGCCGACTCGATTCCTGCCGTAAGCCCTCGCGCACGACGCTGGGCATGTCGACGGTGTCGATGTACACGCGCATCGATCGGTTGCGCGGCGCCGGCCACGCGCCGGTGTCGGCGCGCACGCGTTTGAGGTAGGCGGATTCCTCGACCATTTGCGACATCAGGAAATGGTCTTCGACGGTGTAGACGAAGGCCACGGCGTACAACGCGAACAACAGCGTCACCAGAAAGGTGAACCCGGCGAAGACCAGCATGATTTGCCGCTGCAGCCCTCGCCGTATCGCGATCACGCCTCGCCGTCCAACTTGAAGCCGACGCCGTGAACGGTGAGCAGCATGGCTTTGGGAAACGGGCGGTCCAAGGTTTGCCGCAGCAGGTACAAATGCGAGCGCAGCGGGTCCGAAGGCGGCGCTTCGTCGCCCCACAGGCGTTGGATCAGTTCCGAGCGGGTCAAGGTCCGCGGCCACGCTTCGGCGAGGATGAGCAGGATGCGATAGGACATCTGTTGCAGTTCGAGCCGTTGCCCGTGGCGAACGACGGTACCGGCGCGGCGGTCGATGGTCAACGAGCCCACATGCAGTTGATGGCTTTCGCCGCTGCGGTGGCGCCGAGACAGGGCGAGGCAACGCGCCAGCAGTTCTTCGCCGGCGAACGGCTTCACCAGGTAATCGTCGGCGCCCACGTCGAAACCGCGCAATTTGTCCTGCAGCTTGTCGCGTGCGGTCAGCATCAATACCGGGATGTGCCGGTCGGCGCGTTCGCGCAGCGCTTCGCAGACGCGCAGCCCGTCCATGCCGGGCAGGTTGAGATCGAGCACCACCACATCCGGCGGCGGGTCGCCCAGCGCCAGGTGCAGGCCGCTGCGGCCATCGAGTGCGAAGTCGGTGCGATGCCCGTGCGATTCGAGCAAGGCGGCCATGCCTTCGCGCAGCGCGTGGTTGTCTTCGACGAGGAGAATACGGAGAGATTCGCGTGTCATATCCGGTGCGTATCGCGAATGCGCGACCGCTCGGAACCCGGCACCTCTCGACCGCGGTCGAGGAGCGGGGCGTCGTGCGGGCTCGCAGCGTCCTTTTCGTGGGGGAACGGAGAGTCTGGCAAGCGAATGTGAATCCGCCCTCAAATGCGAGGGGCCGGGTTTCGTTCCCGGCCCTCGCAGGCGAAGGCCTCCCGGGCCAAGAGGCGAGGCGTGCGCTCGTGCGCAAACGATCCCGGGGGCGTCGCGACGGGTTTACATCGTCACGATCGTTTTGAACCCGCCCCAAAACATGCGCTTGCCCTCGAACGGCATGCTTTTCGGGTCCATCGAGGCGAGGCGCGGGTCGGCCATCACTTTGGCGTTGACCCTGTCGCGCTGCGCCCGCGATTTATAGATGATCCACGAAAACACCACCACTTCGCCCGGCTTGAGTTTCACCGCTTGCGGAAACGAGGTGTACTTCCCGGGCTTGACGTCGTCCTCGACGCATTCGACGTACTCCAGCGCGCCGTACTCTTTCCAAATTTTGCCGGCTTTGCGCGCCAGCTTGCGATACGCGTTCAGGTTTTTCTTCGGAACCGGAACGACGAAACCGTCGACATAGGCCATGCGATGTCTCCTCTGGGGGTGGACGGTGCCGGGATCACGACCCGGCGGGAATCTCGGGTTCGACCAACAACGCCAACAACTGCAACGATTCTTGCCAACCGAGATAGCACATCTCGGTCGGGATCGCCGCCGGAATGCCCGATTGCTCGATCCGCACTGCGGTGCCGCACAGGACCGGCCGCAATTCGACGACGGTTTGCATTTCGCCGGGCAGATTCGGATCGTCGAAGGTGTCCGTGTAGCGAATGCGTTCGTTCGGGACGAGTTCGAGGTACGTGCCGCCGAAGCTATGGCCCGCGCTTGCGCCGAAATTGGTGAAGGTCATCCGAAAATCGCCCCCGACGCGCGCGTCCAGTCGCTGCACGCTGCAGACGAAGCCGTGGGGCGGCAACCATTTGGCCAGCGCGTTCGGGTCGAGAAAGGCGCGATAGACGCGCTCCTGAGGCGCGCGCAGGACGCGATGAAAGCGAACGGTTCCGGTGGTGTCGGTCATGGCGGGCTCTCTCGAAGGAAATCGGTGCGGCCAATCCGTCGCGGTCGGCGGCGTTCGTGGCACGAAGCGTAGCACTCGCGAACGGAAGCGGCGCGCATGCGCGCGCCGTTCATCGCCGCTCTCGTTTCGCGTTGACCGCGCGGATTACGTCTGCACGCTCACGCGCCACAGGTCCGTCGCGATCTGTCGACAATCGATCTCCACGGCCAGGAACTTCTCGATCAGCCGCGCGGTGCGGTGAAGATGTTCGCTGATCGCAGCGGTGGTGAACGCGCCGCTGCCCGCCAACGCCATCGGCAACAGCAATTGATCGGACAAATGCTCGCCGACGCAGGCGGGGCTGTTCAGGTATGCCTTTGCTTCGTCCGCCAAGCGCTCCGCAACGCGCTCGGCCGACAGTCCGCGCTCGCCGTGTCCGGTGAAGGTTTCGACGTGTCCCGCGTGGCGGACGCGCAACAGCACAGCATTGCCGGGCCCCAGACTCGGCCGCGTTTGTCGCAGATGCAGCGCGTTCTGGCCCAGATCGAAACGCTCGCCGAGGACCTTCAACTCGCGCGCGCCGATGCTCGACGACAATCCCGAGAGCATCGCCGTCGCCTCGATGGATTCGAGCGCGCCGCGTTCGACGCATTCGACATGACGAA
>JADZBF010000004.1 GCA_020852215.1 Lysobacter sp.
ACGACAGCGAGCAACGCCTGGGCGCAGTGGACATCATCGTCGGTCTGGCGATCAAACCCGGCCCGGCGAACGCCGATGCGACGAAGAAATTATTGGACTTGCTGACCGGCGAGCCGGTCAAGGATTTCGAGCTTAACTATTTCGCGACCAGCGCGCTGCAGGATTGGCTGAGCGTCGATGCCTACCGCGTCTACGATTTCCTGCTCTACAGCCGCGCTTTTTTCGCCGACCACAGCAAGGACGAAATCGGCAACAGCACTGTGCAAGGGGTCTATCAACGCTGGCTGCATCAAGGGAACGGCAAGTGGTGCATCGCTTATCTGCAAAGGAAAATCGCCGGCAGCGATCAACTGCAAGCCAACCTCGCCGCAAGAATCGTCGTCGACCTGCTCGAAATGGAAGCGACGCCGGAAGGCCAAAAGCATAAAGCCAACTACGCAGCGCTTCGGAAAATGTCGCGCGAGAACGGCTGGGAGTCGTTCGGCGCGCTCGGCATGGCCTCGACGTCGCCGCGAATTTTCTCTGCGTTGGAAACCGTCCGCAGCGAAGCGGAGCAACTCGAACGCGCGGTGCGTCTTGCGCCGATTTACGACCCTTGGGAAGAACAGGACACCAAACTGCTGACCGGCATCATCGCCGGTTTGAATCTGAAAGGCGATCGGAAGGACGTCGATACGCAGGGGCGGGAGACCAAACGTTACTACACCGCCGAGAATCGCGACGAAACCGAACACGCGCATCTGTCGTATTCCCCGGCCGATCGGCTCGCCGGCCTTAAAGACATGGCGGATGCATTCACCATCGCCGCAGACACCGGCGCGAAGATCCAGGAACGCACGCAGATTCTGCATGCGAACGCATTGGCGCTGGACGACTTGCTCGGGGTCGATGCGGCCAAGAACACGGACGAGCGCGGCGCGCTGTTCGATTTGCGGCACGAATATATCGAAACGTGGCTGTCGTTCGTCGGCAAGTCGTTCGGCTCGGCCACGCTCGGCTTGGCCGGAAGCTATCGATCCAGACTCGACATGGTCGATCTGAAGTTCGAACAATTCGACATGGTGATCGCAAAGCGGAAATTCGAGCGCACCCGCACCAGCTATGAGATGTATCTGAAATGGTTCGGAGAAGGCAATAAGACCTACCCGGGCAATAACGGGTTGGACGAGTCCTTCTTCTTCGTGATGCGCGACACCTTGGAAAAATCGGTGCCGAAGCTCGACACCGGGCTCGGATTCAAGCTCACTTCCACCACCTTCACCGCTTACGCATCCCCCTTTGGAGCGCCGCAGTACACCTCAACCGCGCGCGTGCCGGAACCCGCCGACACGATGTACGGCGCGAGCGACCTGCTCGAAGCGTCGCGGCTTTCGAAAGCGACCTCGCTGTTCGGCTTCCGCTCCGCGATTTTCATGCTGTACGCCAGTAATCTGAGCATCCATCAGACGATGGTCAAAGCCGACGTCGGCTCCAAGTCGTTCCGCCAGGAGATGGCCACCACGCTCGTCGATATGCGTACGGAGTTGGCGAAGTTCTGGGGCACACTCGACTACGACGGGTTCATGGCGAAAACATCGGGCTACGAGCAGACGATGCGCAGCGTCCTGGAGAAAATCAAAGATCGCGCGAAACTCGATTTACTGCTCAATATCGCGATCACTTTGGTGGCCGCGCTGGTGACGGAAGGCGCCGCGCTGGCGGTGCGGATGGCGGCGATCTCCGAGACGATCGCGCTGGCGAGAACCGCGCGCACGATCGCGTCGGTGTCCACCTTGTTCGAGGTCGGCGTATTCACCGCGTCCGAGTTGACGATGCAGCGCGTCCTGCTCGGAAAAGAAATGACCGGCATGGGCGTAGTGAAATCGGCGGCGACCAATTTGGCGTTCGTCGGCGCGCTCAAGGGCATCGGCAAGCTCACGGAACCCTTGGTCGGCACCAGCCCGCTTCGACAAATGCTCATGGGGCACCTGATCGGTTTCGGCGGCGTGGCCGGGGTGTCGGCGACGATGGGCTACCTGGAAACCGGCCATTGGCCTCCCGACGTCTCGGCATTTCTGGCTCAGACGGCGATGACCTACCTTCTGCTCGTCGGTATGCAGCGCAGCTTCCAATCGCTTGTGTCGAAGCCCGCGCTGGAATCCGCCGCAAAAACCCGGCTGGAGAATCTCAATGTCGCCAACGAAGCCCTGTACGCGACCCTGCGCCAAAAAGTCGAGAGCGGCACGCTGTCCAAGGCCGAGTTCGAAGGCATGCGCGATGAACGCACGCGGTTGATCGAAGAAGCGCGCGAAGTCGGTAAGGTGTTGAAGGACGGCGGCGTGATTTCCGCGACCGATTACACCGCGATCGAAAAAATGGCGGCTTCCTCCGCGGCCGAAGCCAGGGCCGCAAGTTTCCCGCTCAGCGCGACGCCGACCGCCGCCGATCCGGTGGTGAAGGCGCTGCCGGCGCCGCAATCGGTGATCGAACTCACCCGCGTGGGCGACACCAACACCTACGTTTACGACCCCTCCAAGCCCAGCGCCAACATCGACGCGATGTTGACGCGCTACACCGACAAGGGCTTCAAAGTGCAGGGCACACCCAGCCTGCGGCGCATCACCGATCCGATGGGACGCACGCGGTTCTTGTTATCCGGCGCGCCGATGGCTTCGCCCAAGCTGCTGCATGCGGGCAAGAGCGATGCCGCGACGACCGCGAGCGCAAGCCCGCTGGAACGCACCACGCACCTCAGCGGCCCGGAGCTGCAAAAGGTTCGCGACACGCTGGCGCGGATCAACCCGGAGATGGAAGCCAAGCTGGCGCTGGAATACCCCGATCACACGGTGCTGGCGACGCTCTCGTTGTTCGTCACCCACACACCGTCGATCAACCCGGGTTGGTCGATCAACGCCGCGCGCGGCGTGGCCGATGCGGTGAGACTCGAAACCGGCATTCCGTACAGTGCGGTGCATCGCTTGTTCATGACGGTCGATCCGAAGACGTTGCCGAAGCTGTTCGCCGATTATCACGACATCGCGAACAGCTCAAAAGTGTCTTCGATCGCCCGCTATGCGATCGCCGACGACCTGTTGCCGAAGAACAGCCAGACCCTCATCACCGTCGCGCGCGAACTTCAGGCGTCCGGTATCGAGCTTCCCGCCGATCTGGATCTGCGCGCCGCGCGCGGTCTATTGCGGCAGGCCGAAAAGATGCCGGGCGGCTGGAAGGCGTGGCTGCAGGCGATCGCTGCGGCGAAGCGGCTCGAATCGCTGCGCGTGGTCAGCGGTTTGAACGACCCGCGCGTGACGATGCCGACGAACGCCACCGAAGTGCTCGCGGAAATCACCACCGATATTCGTCCTGGTCTGAATCCCCTGAGCGGCGCCGACGGCGACGCTTACGTAAAACTCGTCGAATCGCAGCCCGGCGCCGGCAAGTTCGCCGATGCCGTGCAACGCTTCCGATTCGTCGGTCTCGTCGAAAAGCTGCGTATGCATGTCTCCTTCTTGCAACAGGGCATGGAGCTGGAACGCGGCAAGTGGGAAAACATCGTCGGCGACGCCAACGAGGTCAAACAGATCACGACGACGCTGTTGCAGGGCAACACGATCGAAGCGATCGACCAGAACGCAGGTCCGAAGGTTCCGCTGCCGAATGTCGACCTGCGCGATGTGCCGCTGCCGGGCGGCGGGAAGGTCGTCAACGCCACCGAAGAAAACGAAGTGCACATCGATCTGTTGCTCACCGATACCGCCGGCAATCTGATCGCCATGGAACTGACGACGAAAGAATTGGGGCTGCCGCAGGAATTCAATTCCTTGGACCCGCTCAACAGCACGTACGGCACCGACATCGATTGGAGCGCAGCGGAGGCGGTGAAAAAGAAAAAACCCAACGTCCGCAAATTCATGCAGATGGTGAAAATCTATCAGCTGAACAAAGTCGCCGTCGGCATAGCGAGCGGCCTGAGCGGAAAGACCGTCAATCCGGCGTCGATGCGGATCCGAGCGGGCGATTTCACCGTCCCGGCCGCCCGGGCCATCGAAGCGCTCGGCTTCAAGATGGAATTGAACGACGGCACGTCGCAAACGGCGGCGCAGATCGAGCTGCGCAAGAAATCGAAGTGATCGTTCGCGCTTCGGATCGAGAGCGCTTCCCAGACGCACTTGCGAACACGGCCCGGGGCGCCGAGCCTGCAAGTCGATTGTGCGGCGCAGCATAATCGTGCGTAATTCATGCCTGAATTCGGCGTGCGGCGAACCCATCACAGGCGCCTAGGCTGAGCGATCCCCCTGCAAACCAAAGCAAAATAATCGATAGGGCGATGAGGGACGGCCGCTTCGGGACGAAGCGAGCGGGGCGTCGTTCGATCCCTCTGGAGCGCGTACGAATGGGCGCGGAGCTCGCGACGTACGAAAACGCGATCGAAGTGCGCTTTTTAGCTTTTTTTTAACGATAGCCAAAGAGAATTGCGAGCTAGCATCGCACTTTTAATTGTGCTATCCATAGGCTGCAAAAATCGATTTCCCCCCTCGATCGTGGTCCGCAACGGAAGCGCAATAGGATGGAACTGGACGCCAACATTCGCCGCATCGCCGACACTTCGGGGCAAGATCGCCCGCTGCGGCCGCAGGCGATGTCGTCCAAGCGGTACGGATGGGCCGCCGCCGGTGCATTGCTGGTCCTCGCATCGACCGCTTGGGCGGTCGCCAGCTTCGGTAGCTCCGACCGTTCGATCGATGCCTCGCGGCTGCGTATCGGCGAAGTGGCGCGCGGCGATTTGATTCGCGATATCTCGGCGGAAGGCAGGGTGATCGCCGCCAATAGCCCGACCCTGCATGCGGTCGCATCGGGCGCGATCGCGTTGAAGGTCGTGGCCGGCGACCGCGTGTCCAAAGGCCAGGAACTGGCGCGGATCGATAGCCCCGAACTGCGCAGCAGGCTCGCCCAGGAAGAATCCACGCTCGCCGGCATCCAGGCCGAAAGCAGCCGCGCCGAACTCGATGTGATGCTTGCGCAGTCGGGCGCGCAGAAAGTCCTGGATCAAGCGCGCGCCGACCATACCGCCGCGCTTCGCGATGTCGAGCGATACCAACGCGCCTACGACGGCGGTGCCGTCTCCAAGAACGAACTGGACAAGGCTCAGGACGATTTGAAGAAGGCGGAGGTAGCGCTCGCCGCCGCGAAAAAGGATTTCGCCTTGCAAGTCCGCGGCGCGTCGATCGATGCGCGCAACAAGCATCTGCACGAACAGCGCCAACGCGCCGTTCTTGTGGAGGTCCGCAGGCAAGTGGACGCGCTCACGCTGCGCGCGCCCTTCGATGGGCAAGTCGGACGCATCCATGCGCCGCAGGGCACGAATGTCGCCGCCGATAGCCCATTGATGAGCGTGATCGATTTGAACGTGCTGGAAGTGGAAATCCGCGTACCCGAAAGCTTCGCCCGCGATATCGGCATCGGCATGCCGGCGCGCATTTCGAGCGCCGATAACGAGTACGGCGCCGAGGTGTCCGCGGTATCGCCCGAAGTGGTCAATGGCGAAGTCACCGCGCGGCTTCGTTTCGCCGCCAGCGCGAGACCCGCGGAACTCCGGCAAAACCAGCGCTTATCGGTGAAGATCGTACTCGACACGCGGAAAGACGCCTTGGTGGTCGAACGCGGGCCTTTCCTCGAGCAGGACCCGCGTCATGTCTGGGTGGTCGAAGGCGATGTCCTCGTGCGCCGCCCGGTCGAACTCGGCGTCAGCAGCCTGAGCCAAGTGGAGATCGTCTCCGGGCTGCGTCCGGGGCAGCGCATCGTCGTCTCGCGGCTGGAAGGCGTCGCCGACCGCGACCGCATCAAGATCGCAGGGGCGATGAAATGAGCCGCGATAGATCCGATGTTCGTAACACCATGGGCCGAACGCCCGCTCGTACAGGAAACGATCATGCTCGAAATGCGTGATGTCTCGAAAATCTATCGTACCGATCAAGTCGAAACGCATGCCTTGCGCTCGCTGAGCCTGCACGTGCGCGAGGGCGAATTCGTTGCGGTCACCGGACCGTCCGGCTCCGGTAAAACCACGTTCCTGAACATCGCGGGCTTGCTGGAATCGCATACCGGCGGCGAGTACCGATTGGACGGACACGACGTGCGCGGTTTGTCCGATAAACCGATGAGCCGGCTGCGCAACGAGAAGGTCGGTTTCATCTTCCAGAGCTTCAATCTGATCGCCGACCTGACCATCTATCAGAATTGCGACGTGCCTTTGCGCTACCGGCGTTTGGACGGCGCAGAGCGAAAGCGCCGCATCGAAAGCGCCTTGGAAGTGGTCGGGCTCGGTTCGCGTATGCGGCATTACCCGTCGCAATTATCCGGCGGCCAACAACAACGAGCGGCGATCGCCCGGGCGCTGGCCAGCGCCCCCAAACTGCTGCTCGCCGACGAGCCGACCGGCAATCTGGACACGCAAATGGCGCAAGGCGTGATCGAACTTCTCGAAGGCATCAATCGGCAAGGGACGACGATCGTGCTCGTCACCCACGACCCGGCGCTCGCGGCGCGCGCGCAACGGAACCTGCATATCGTGGACGGCGTCGCCGTGGATCGCACCGCTGCGGACGAACGGGCGGCGGCGACGTCATGACTTCGGTGTTCCCGACCGCTTTCGAGCACGTCTCGACGCGAGCCGCGAGGGCACGGGCATGCTGACGTACTACATTCAACTCGCGCTCAATAATCTCCGCCGCCACAAACTGCTGACGGCCTTGACCGTCTTGGTCATGGCGATCGGCATCGGCGTTTGCATGACCGCGCTGACGGTGCTGCAAATCCTGTCCAGCGATCCGATTCCGCAAAAGAGCGGCAAACTCTTTCACCCGCAGCTCGACGCGGAAGACATGGCGCAATACGCGCCGAACCGCGAACCGCAACTCCAGTTGACGCGTTACGACGCGGAAGCCTTGCTCAAAGCCAAGCGCGCCGATCGTCAGGCGATGATGAACAGCGGTATGGTCGCGATCGACCCGGGGACGGTCGGGGCGAATCCTTTTTACATGGAATCCAGATTCACCACCGCCGATTTCTTCGCGCTGTTCGATGCCCCGTTTCGGTATGGAAGCGGTTGGAGCGCGGCCGATGACGAGCGCGCGGCGCTGAGCGTCGTGGTGAGCAAGGAGCTGAACGACCGCGTCTTCGGCGGCGCCGATAGCGTCGGGCGCAAATTGCTGCTCAACGACCGCGAATTCACGGTCGTCGGCGTGTTGGATGCCTGGCGGTTCACGCCGCAGTTCTACGATATGGGCGTCCGCGATCTGGCGTACCAAGACCATGTCTTCGTGCCGTTCTCCACGGCATTGAATCTCGCGCTGCCTCGAACCGGTACGCTCAATTGCTGGGGCGAAGAAACCGCCGATCCCACCGCGCTCAACGCCAACTGCGCGTGGGTGCAATTCTGGGTCGAGCTCGGGACGCCGGAGAAAGCCCGCGCATACCGCGATTTTCTGGACAATTATTCGGCCGAGCAGCACGCATCCGGGCGATATTTGCGCCCGGTGAATACGCGTCTTCGCAACGTCAACGAATGGCTGCAATACAACGAAGTCGTTCCAAGGGATGTGAAGCTGCAGCTTTGGCTCGCGATCGGCTTCATGATCGTCTGTCTGCTCAATGTCGTGGGGTTGCTGCTGGCGAAGTTCCTACGCCGCAGCGCCGAAATCGGCATTCGCCAAGCCATGGGCGCGTCGCGCAGCGACATCTTCAATCAGCACCTCGTCGAATCGGCGATCGTCGGCTTGGCGGGTGTGCTCCCTGGCATCGCGCTATCGGCGTTCGGCCTGTGGATCGTGCAACGCCTGCCGGGCGACTACGCCAAAGTCGCGAGCCTCAGCGCTTTCACGCTGTACGGCATCGTGATATTGGCGCTGGCGTCGAGCTTGTTGGCCGGCGCGTTGCCGGCTTGGCGCGCCAGCCGCGTGTCGCCCGCGGCCCAGATCAGATCCTGACCGACGACGACCGAACCGGACTCGCCTATGCACGCCGACCATATCTTCGCTTCCTTGCGCAGGCATAAAACCTTTTCGGTGCTGATCGCGCTCGAAGTGGCCCTGTGCTGCGCGATCTTGTGCAACGCGATGTACTTCGTCTCGCAGCGCATCGACCGCA
The DNA here is from genome assembly GCA_020852215.1 of Lysobacter sp. Taxonomy (GTDB): domain Bacteria; phylum Pseudomonadota; class Gammaproteobacteria; order Xanthomonadales; family Xanthomonadaceae; genus Lysobacter_I. Next base: position 8,125 of record JADZBF010000004.1, read on the forward strand.
TGCGCATGGTCAGCGGTTTGGCGGAAAACGAGGTCGTTCGGATTCGCCCGATGGATACGCAGCCGGTCGAGAATCCCGATGCGCTCGGCGAAGAGGATCTTGCGGCCTTGCGCGCGATCCCCGGCGTCAAATTCGCCGCGCAAAGCAGCATGATGCCGATGAGCGAGTCCGACGATGCGATTCCGATTCGCCTCGATCCGGAAGAAAAAGCGCCAAGGCTGCAGGCGACGGTGTACTTCGGTGATCGCCATTTGCTGGACGCGATGGGGCTGACGCTCGTGCAAGGGCGTCGCTTCGGCGCCGACGACGAAGTGCTATGGCCCTACGAGCAAGAGGACATGCCGGTTCTGCCGCATGCGATCGTCACGCGCGGGCTGGCGGAGCAGTTGTTCCAAGGCGACAACCCGCTCGGAAAAGTGTTCTATTCCGACACCAGCGCTCCGATCCGGATCGTCGGCATCGTCGCGAATCTCAAGCGCGGCTATGTGCTGGGGAAAGAAGAGGGGTTCGATAACTCGGTGATTTTCCCGGTTCGGGCGCCTTATCAATCGTTCTACGGAAATTATGTCATCCGCACGTCGCCCGAAAGACGTCAGGACGTTCTCGATGCCGCCGTCGCCAAGCTCACCGCCATCCAGCGCAAGCGCGTCATGTTCAGCAAAGATACTTTCGAAGAGATACGCGCGAATTACTTCCGTAAGGACTCGGCGTTGACCTGGGCGCTCACGTCCGTCTGCGTGGCGTTGATGGCGGTGACGGCGTTCGGTATCGTCGGTATCTCCAGTTTTTGGGTGCAGACGCGATCGAAGCAGATCGGCATACGTCGTGCTCTCGGAAGCACACGCCAGCAGATTCTCGGCCATTTCCTGATCGAGAACGCGATCCTCGTCGGTGGCGGCGCCGCATTCGGCGTATTTCTGGCCTACGCGGTGAACGATGTCCTCATGGGCAAATACGAATTCGAGCGTTTGCCGCCGACATACGCGCTCGCCGGCGCGGCGATCGTGTTCGTCGTCGGCCAGCTCTCCGTTTTGCAGCCGGCGCTGAGGGCAGCGTCGCTGTCCGCCGCCGAAGCGATTCGGGAAGCCTGAACGACAGTCCGAACGCGAGCCCACGCAGTCCACGCATCCACAGGATGGAATCCATATGTCTTTCGTCGATCACCCGAACCTCGCCTTTACGGTCTTGGATCGTTACCATTTCGAGAGCATCGATCGATATCGTCCGACCAACGAATATGCCGACATCGCGCGCGCGGCGTTACCGACGGATTGGATAATCGCGGCTCGTGGGTACTGGACCAGTTGCGATCCGCCCGATGCGCATGTCGCGGTTCACGGCTGGAAGATTCACGTGTCGAGTACGCTCGATGCAGCCCTTGAAACCTTGCGCGCGGTCGCAGAAATATGCGGCGACCTGTCTTTGCCTTTCAAATTTTGCTCCGACGAAAATATGTTGGATCTGTCGTTCAACAAGAACGCATCGCGGTCGCAAGTCGGAAAATTCATGACGCTGTACCCGACGGACCTGGAGACATTCAAGGTCGCGCTCGAGCGGATTCATGAAGCGACGCGCCATCTCAGCGGCCCTCACATTTTGACCGATCGAGCATATCGCGACAGCCGTGTCGTGTTCTATCGCTATGGCGAGCACACCGGCGAAGTCCGTTTGGATCGATTCGGCCATCATCTGTCGGGCTTCCATCTCGCGGACGGCACGTGGTATTCGGATTCTCGCGAACCTCGCTTCCGTCTTCCCCCCGGAATCGAGGATCCTTTCGCCGATGCTGGCGAACTCGTGGCGCCGAGCCCGAAAGGCGTTGTGTTGAATGAACGTTACCGATTGCTCGGTGCGTTGAAATTCAGCGCGGTCGGCGGCGTTTATCGGGGTGTCGACGAGGAAACGGGACGCAATATCGTCGCGCGCGAAGTTCGCAATACGCTCGGCTTGCTGTCGCGCGAACGCAATCCTGCGGATGCCTTGGAGAAAGAAGCGAGAATCCTCAAGCGCCTGCAGCACACCGGGTACACCCCGGTCTTCGTCGATTTATTCCGCGAGTGGGAACATGCGTTTTTGGTTCAAGAGCAATTCGACGCCCAGTCGCTGTGGAGCCACGCGATGGGTTATTACTTCGCGAGGGAAGGACAAACCCGGAACGAAGCGCTGCGCGAGATCCGCTCGATCGTGCGCAAGATCGCCGTCGGACTCGAATGCGTGCACGCGAACGGTGTGGTGCTTCGCGATTTGACCCGCACGAACGTGATGGTCACGCCGTCCGGCGAGATCAAATTCATCGACTACGAATACGCGCACGAACTCGACGACGATGGTCCGTGGGTTCATGGCTGGACGCCGGGTTACGCCGCGCCGGATCAGCTCTCGAACGCGCGCCCGACCCCTGCGGACGATCATTACGCCTTCGGGGTATTGATCATGGATATTCTGACCTTCAGCGCTTCGGGGTTCGATCTGAATCGCAGCGGGCTGTACGAGAAGCTCAAACAGAATCTGCAGGATCTGCAACTCCCGATGGCGCTCTACGACATCGTCGAAGGGTTGACCGCGCGCGACGCGACAGCGCGATGGGATTTGCGTCGCGTGTTCGATGCGCTCGATTCGCTGGAAGAGAGCGAGGCCGATCGCCCGTTGTTCCCTTTGGAGACGCGGCCGCAGGATGCGCCGATAGCATCGGAAACGCTGACGAAACGACTTGGGGATCTTGCCGACGGCATCGTGGAAAACCTGATCCGTACGGCGGATTTCGAGCGCAAAGATCGCCTCTGGCCGTGTTCGGCGGACATGTACGCCTGCAATCCCATCGGCATCCAACACGGGGCCGCCGGTCCGGCGTTTTATTTGCGGCAAAGGGTAGGGCAGGTCGACTCGCGGATTTTGGACTGGATCGATGCTACGGCGAAATCGCGCTTATGTCCGCCTGGGCTCTATTCCGGCCTCTCGGGAGTCGCCTTGCTGTTCCTGGCGACGGGGCGCGGCGAACGGGCGGCCGAATTGCTCGCCAGCACGCGCGAATCTCCGCTGGTCCGCGAAGCGCACGGTTTGTATTTCGGGGCATCCGGATGGGGATTGGCCTGTCTGCACGCATGGCGCGAGACGGGAGAAGATCGATATCTGGATTGGGCGAGCGATATCGGCGCGTGGTTGTTGCAAACCGGTCAACGGTCCGAACGCGGTCTGTCGTGGTCGGCCGATGGAAGAACGCCGTTGGGACTGGGGGAAGGGCAGAGCGGTGTGGCTGTGTTCCTGACCTTTCTTTCTTGCGCCACGCGCGACGCGAAATATTCGAACGCCGCGGCCGAAGCGATGGACTTCGATCTGTCCTACGGTATCGATTCGGCGGGCAAACTTCTATGGCAGCACAATACGCAGGCGAAACCGGGCGATCCGAAATCGCCGCACACATGGTACGGCGCAGCCGGCGTGGGAACGGCTGCGATCCGCTGCTACGCCGCGACCGGCGACGCCCGTTTCAAACGCGGCGCGGAAGCGTGCGTGCTCGGCGTCGCTTCGCGTTTCACGAATAAACTATGGCAATTCGAAGGTATCGCGGGGTTCGGCGAATTCATGCTGGACATGGCGCGGTTCACGGGCGAAGAGCACTACACGCGGCTCGCTTACTATCAGGCCGAGGCGTTGTTCCCGCACGCGATCGCGCGCCCGGACGCCGGTATCGCCTTCGCAGGATACGATCATTACCGCTTGTGCACCGATTACAGCGAAGGGTCCTCCGGGATCGGCGCTTTCGTCGATCGCCTGTTGTGCGGGAAAGACCGTTTTCTGATGCTGGACGAGTGGTTGCCGAAGAATATCGGAAGCGTCGCGCGCAGTGCGCGCATCGAAGAAGGGGAGGCCGCATGAAGTTTGTGCGCGCGCTTCGACGGAGAATTCGTATCGTATGAGTGCGAACAAGCCCCATTCGGATGCGGCGACCGAGCGTTTGAGCGCGCAGCTCCTGCGCATCGCGCGCTTGGCCAAGCGTTATCGCGGCCGCATCGTACTGGGCGCTTTTCTCGTTCTGCTCGGCACCGCCGCGACATTGGTGTTCCCGATGGTCGTCGCGAAGGTCATCGACACCGCGGTATCGGCGAACGACAGCCGCCTTCTGCACATGCTCTCCCTCGCCGTTTTGGTGCTCTTCGTGCTGCGTGCGGCGATCAGTTTCACCGGCGGCTATCTGCTCGACGCCACCGGCGAGCGGCTCGTGCTCGACCTCAAGGAGCTGTTGTTCGCCAAGCTGATCAGTCTCGACCTCGATTTTTTCCACGGCCAGAAGGTCGGCGACTTGACCTCGCGTTTGACCGCCGATACCTCGGCGATCCGAAATGTGGTGACCGATACTTCCGTCAGCGTCGCGAATCAAAGTTTCATGCTGATCGGCTCGGTCACGGTCATGGCGACGTTGAATTGGCGGCTGACCTTGTTGATTCTTTTGCTCGCGCCGGCCACGACGTTCCTTTCGCGACGGTTCGGCGAACGGCTGCAGAACGCCTCGAAAGAGGTGCGCGAACGCTTGGCGGACACATCGGTGGTCGCGCAAGAATCGATCTCCGGCATCGCCGTCGTGAAGTCGCACTCGCGCGGTGCGCACGAAACCCGGCGGTTCCGCGCGAGCCTCGATCGCTTGCTCGTCGATTCGTTGCGGTCCATACGGATCGCCTCGTGGTTTCGCGCGGTCGTCAACCTGCTCACGTCGCTTACGACCGTCGCCATCTTTTGGTACGGCGGCATGCAAGTGTTCGCCAAGGAAATCACGGCGGGAGAGCTCGTCGCGTTCCTGTTCTATGTTCAGAACATCACGCAAGCCTTTTCCGGGTTCGCGCAGTTGTATGCGAACTTGCAGCAAGCCGTCGGCGCATCGTCGCGCGCATTCGAACTGCTTTCCTTGGAGCCGACCATTCGCCCTCCCGAACGGCCGATAACGCCCGAGCGCGTCGTCGGCGAAGTGCGCTTCGAGCGGGTATCGTTCAACCACGTTTCCTCCGGCGATATCCTGCGCGAATTCGATCTCGACGTCGGCGCCGGCGAAATCGTCGTTCTGGCGGGGGAGAGCGGTTGCGGGAAAACCACCGCCATCAATTTGCTGCCGCGTTTGTTCGACCCCAGAGACGGCCGCATCACGATCGACGGCCACGACGTGCGAACGCTGTCGCTCGATTGGCTGCGGCAGCAGATTTCGATCGTATCGCAAGACGTTTTCCTCTTCGGCGGCACGGTCGCCGAGAACCTTCGCTATGGCCGCCTCGACGCGACCGACGACGAGATCGTCGAGGCCGCTATCGCCGCCGAAGCGCACGAATTCATCGAGCGAATGCCGCAAGGCTACGCCACCGAGGTCGGCGAGCGCGGCGTGCGGTTGAGCGGCGGACAACGGCAGCGTCTCGCGCTCGCGCGCGCGTTCTTGCGCAAATCCGGCGTTCTCGTTCTCGACGAAGCCACCTCGGGGGTCGATTCGGCAACGGAAAAGAAGATCTACGAAACCGTACTGCGTTGGTGCCGATCGCGCCGGACGACGACGATTATCGTTGCGCATCGATCGATCGCGATGCAGTTCGCCGATCGCATCGTGATGGTTGCGAATGGTGCCGTCGTCGAGCACGGCCGGTATCGGGATTTGCTCGAAAGAAAAGGCCTCTTCTTCGATCTGATCAACAATACCGCAAGCGTTAACGACGAAATCGATCACGCGCACTGAGGAGATTCGCGCCCATTTCAGGACGACCCTACGGATAAGATTCCACGCTAAAAAAGCGCAACGCCACGCATAGGGAGAGGGCGCATAACGCATCGCAACGGACGATCCGCTGGCGATCCGTTTGCTGCGAGCGCAAAACGAAGTCGTCGAAAAATATTTCGAATTTCCCTTAAAAATAGCAGAAAAAAGAATTTGTGCCGTGATATAAAGAGGATGCCGTCTTATGTTAGGCGGCATCAATCGAAAACACACTGAAAAGGAGACACGAAAATGGATAACGTTCTGTCGCTCCAACTTTTCGACGCCGATAGCGAAGCCGTTCGCGGCTGCCTTTCGTTCCATAGCTGCACGTCGGCCGTCAGCTCGAAGGTTGTGATTCAACCGCCGAGCGCGTAAGGATTGCTTCGATTGGTACGCAAGAAAAAAGACCGGGCGTTCGCGCCCGGTCTTTTTTTGATCAGTGCTTGCGGCAAGACGAAGTCGGTGTGTCTGGGATTCGTACTTTGCCGCATCCTGCGCCCGTGCGATTCATTTGATCCATTCACATTCAGCCCGTCAGACACGCTTGATTGGATACGCAACGGACTAGAGACGAGATGTCCTCGACAGTGCGCGACTGGCCGATACGAGCGTTTTCCGGCGTTCTGGACCGATGGCCTCACATCGCTGGGACCTCAAAGCTGGAGCGTAGTGGGCTTGATGAGAACTATCTTTGCCTCTACGCGCTCGATAAGCATTGGCTTGCCTGACTGTTCGAAGATGCGCGCTATTCCGCATTGAACAGGTGCAACTTTCGATCGAAGCCGGGAACGCCTCTGGACTAACCTCGCATTGTCTCTATCTCTGACAGACTTCAGGCGCGAAGTGGCCGATCAAAAGTACGCCGATGACTACAAAATCAAAATATATCGTTTCGAGTCGAGAATGGAAGCAGTGGTAGTACAGTGGTCGAATCGTGCTTGCGAGTCGAGATCGTGGCGGCCAGCCAGTGGCACGCTTACCCAAGCCTCGACGCTTAAGCATGGCGATCGCGCGTAGGTTTCTTTCCTGGAGACAGGTTAAAATGCCAGCCGCCGCCTACAGCGCGGCGGGTGATTGTCCGGCTACGATCGCATAAGAGGAACGCTACGCATGATGTTGACCGGAGACGATGCCGCATTCGCGGACCAGTTGACCATGGCTTGGGGAGGCGCTCCCCGCGTATTTCGCGAGGTGCTGCGCGAGCCGGCGTTCTCGCCGAAGCAGTTTCTGCAGGCGCTGTCGCGCACCGCGCAGGCGATGGTCGATGGCAAGCGCGAGCCGGTCGGCCGCGCAAGCCTCGATGGTCGCTCGCCCGCGATCCATGAATTGATGGGCTTCTTCCCGGCTCCGAACGTGACGGGCTTCGAGCAATACGTCGCGCAGGTCGGCGGCCTGTTTCCCGGGGCCGATTTCTCCGTAATCCTCGACAAGGTCGAGATCGTGCTGCCCGAACTGCGCCAGCGGCTGGAGCCCTTGCTGCATCGGCTGTTCGAGCGCGTGGGCTATCCGGTTCGCGGCATCCATTCGTGCATCTACGCGGGCTCTTACGGCACCACGCCGTTCGGCATCCACATGGACGACTGCCATGTGTTGATGGCGACCGGCATCGGCAGCAAGAAAGTGGCCTTTTGGCCTCGCGAATACTTCGAGCATCGCGAGTACATGGTGATGCCCGGTTCCCAGGCGCATGCCGGCGCCTCGCTGGAAGCGCTGTTGCAGGACGCCACGCTGCTGGAGATCGGTCCGCACGACTTGATGTACTGGCCCGCGGGCGCTTGGCATGTGGCGATCAACGATAGCCGTGACTTCCGCGCATCGCTCAGCATCGGCGTCTATCACCGCGGCGAGAATGCCGAGATCCTGCGCAAGCAGGTGGCGCTCCCGCCGGTGCAGGTCGCCAATTCCAATCATCGCTCGCTGGATGCGCTCGACCTCGACGGGTTCGCTTCGCACGGCAACGATGCCGCGATCATGACGCCGCGTTTCGAAGCGATGTGGGACGCGCTCCGCGCCGAGATGGACGCGAAAAGCGCCGCAGCCGAAGCGTACGCGACGCATGCCCTGACGATGCTGTCGTCGGCCGGTTTCGGACCGCTGCCGCCAACGCCTGCGGGCGATGCGTCGGAAAAGCATGCGCTGGCGGACGACGCGCCGCTGCGTCTCGACGATCTGCGCGCGCTGCGCTGGCATGTTCTCGATGATCGCGTCGTCGCGGCCGCTCACGGCCATGTCTTCGTATTCCGCGACGCGCCGACGGCCGTCGACGATGTGCTGCGCCGTTTGACGCGGGGCGAGCCGGCGACAGTTGGCGAACTGCGCGCCCTGGTCGCGCCCGAACATGCGGACGCGATGCGGGCCTTCCTCGTCAACGGTCGGTTGAGCGCCGCGGGGAGCGCCTGAGGTCGGCTCGGTTCGACATGATCGACGCGGTTTCGGTCGACGCTTCTTGCGGTCGCGCGTCCGTCGAATCAGGGATTCGACGCGCCTGCGACTGCCCGGACGGGGCCGGGCGGATGTGTATGATACGGACGCGGGCGGTGAGCCAACGAGTTCGAGCATCGCCGCTGTCGGGCGTCGCTGACCCGAATCGCCCGGAAGATGAGACAGGATGAATAATTTACTGCGCCGATCCCTCAAGTCCCTCGGCTTCTCGACTCCGGTTCTCCTGCTCACCGCCGTCGCGGTACTGGTCAACGCCTCCGTATTCGCCGGCATCTATGCTTTGGTGTGGAAGCCGTTGCCGTTCCGCGATGCCGACCGTCTCGTCGAGATGCGCATCGATCTGCGCGACGTGGGCATGCAAGTGGCGTTGTCGGAAACGTTCTACCGACAGATCCGCGAGAATCCCGAGGTATTCGCCGGGGCGGTGGGTACGGTGCCCGCGCCGCAGGGCGTCGTCGACACCGCTGGTCGGGCCTGGCGCGTGCAGCGGGTGACGGTCGATTTCCTCGACGTGCTCGGCGCAGCGCCCGCGCTCGGTCGCAGTTTCGCGGGCGATGCGAGCGAGGCCGCGCGCACCGTTCTGATCTCCGATGGCATGTGGCGCACGAGACTCGGCGGTACGTCGGACGTACTGGGCAGCGTGCTGCGACTGAAGGGCATCGATTACACGGTCGTCGGCATCATGCCGCCGGGATTTTCGTATCCGGAGGCCGGCGCCGATGCCTGGGTGCCGTACGTGCCCACATCGGTGGAGCGCGATCAGGAAGCGTTGGGCGGCTTCGGCATGTTTCAGGTCGTGGCGCGCCTCGCGCCCGGTGTCAATGTCGCCCAGGCGCGCGCGGCGCTTGCGTCGTTGTTCGAGGCATCGCCCTCGCTCACCCGCATGCGCGGTACGGGGGCCCGCTTCCAGGCGGATGTGCGCCCGCTGCGCGAACGCTATTCCAGCGGCTACCTCGATTCGCTCGCGTTGATGCAGGCAGCGGCGGGCCTGTTGTTGATCGTCGTCGCCGCCAATCTCGCGTATCTGATGTTGATGCGGCTCGACGCTCGCCATCGCGAATTCGATGTGTGTCGCGCTCTGGGCGCACGCCAGCGGGACTTGATGCGGATGATCCTCGGCGATGTGGCGCCGCCGGCGCTGGCCGGCGTATTGCTGGGCATCCTGCTGACGCCGTTGGGCGTGCGTCTGATCGATGCGCTCGGCTTGCTGCCCGCTGCGTTGCCGAACGCGATCGGTACGGATGTCGCGGTCGTTGTCGTCGCCTTCGCCACGGCCGCGGTCTGCGCGGCGATCGTGCTGCTGACCGCGATTCCCACGCTCGCGCGGCGGATCGAAATGTCCGGCCTGCGCGAACGCAACGGCGCCAGCGGGATCGGTCCCCTGCGCGCCGCGATTCTCGTGGCGCAGGTCGCGCTTACCACTTCGATGCTCGGTGCAGGCGCGCTGTTGTCGCGTAGCGCGCTGAATCTCGCGACCGAGCCGCTGGGCTTCGAGGCGGACAATATCGTCATCACCGGCGTCGACCTGTCGGAGATGCAGGCCAACGCCGGCCTCGACGCCGCGGCGCTCGCCGGCGTGGGCGAACGTCTCCGCCGCAGGCTCGCCGCGTATGCCGGCGTCACCGCCGTGGAGACTTCGAACTCGCCGCCATTCTCCGATGCGAGTTTCATGGTCAAGGCGCGTGCGAAGGGCGATCGCGATGTGGACATGCGCAGTCATGAGGTCAGCCCCGGCTATTTCCGGGCCCTCGGCATCTCGCCCTTGAAGGGGAAGCTCGACGACGCGCCGGCGACGGGATCGGTGGTGGTTGACGAGCGGTTCGTTCAGCAGGCGATGGCTCCGGGAACGGATCCGGTCGGCACGACGATCCGCATCTCGCTCGGCGACGATCAAGGCTATCGCGATGCGCAGGTGCTCGCGGTCGTGCCCCGCGCGCGACAGCGCGCGATCGACGAGCAGGACGAGAACGGCGCGATCTACGACCTGAGCCCGACGACCGGAAACGTGTTTTTTCTCGTCTCGCGCGTGTCGGGCGACCCGGTCGCGCTCGCCGAAGCGCTCGGGCGCGAGGTGCGCGAGGCGGCCCCCGAAGCGGTGATCACCGGCAGCCGCGCGCTGCGCGAGACCGTCGACGCGACCCTCGCTCGGCGCTGGGCGGCGCTCAAGTTGATCGCGCTGTTTTCGATCGTCACCCTCGGACTGGCGGCGCTCGGCTTGTACGCCGCGCTGAGGCTGAACCTACGCCGACGCACGTCCGAGATCGGCGTACGCATGGCGCTCGGCGCCACCGCCCGGCATATCCTGCGCAGGGTGATGATCCAGGGCGGGCGCCTGATCGCCGCTGGCCTCGCGGCCGGACTACTGATCGGTCTGCTGCTTGCGCGGAGCGTCGCGGACTGGCTGTACCGGCTGCCGCCGCACGACCCGGTGGCTTGGAGCATCGCTTGCGTTTGCGTGCTGTTGCCGGCTCTGTTGGCCTGCTGGTTGCCGGCGCGACGCGCCACGCGGGTCGAACCGAAGGCCGCACTCATGGCAGACTGACTCCGCCGTTATCCTTAATCCGCTTCCCGTCTTCGCTCCGAACTTTTCCAGGAACTTGTGGCCCGACTTCGCATGGATATCAAACGCCCCGATCTGAAAGCCAAGAAGCGCCGCACTTTCATTCTGTGGTCGAGCGGTGTCGCGGTCGCGGCCCTGGGGCTCGTGGTGTTGGCGGTGAGCATCGGGCCGGCCCTGCCGAAGGCCGACCGCGATACGCTCTGGACCGGGCAGGTCAAACGCGGCGAGCTGCTGCGCGATGTCCGTGCGCCGGGCATGCTGGTGCCGAAATCCACGCGCTGGATCGCGACCGATACCGCGGCCCGGGTCGAGCGCATCCTGATGAAGCCGGGCGCGGCCGTCGCTGCCGACACCGTGATCATCGAACTGTCGAATCCCGAGCTGCAGGAGCAACTGGCGAACGCCGAAATGCAACTGCGCGTGGAGGAAGCGGATATCGCCGCCCGCCGCGCCGAGCTGCAAAGCCGGATGCTGGATATGCGTTCGAAACTGGCCGATGTGCAGACAGATTACGAATCCGCCCGTTTGCAGGTGGAGGCTGAGACAAATCTCGTCGATCAGCGGATCATTTCCCGCGTCGCCTACGAACGCAACGTGCTCAACGCGAACAGTCTCCGTCAGAAGCTGGCGCTGGAGCGCGAACGCGTCGATCAGGAGCGCCGCAACGTCCAGACGCAATTGGCCGGCCAACTCGCCAAGCTCGGCCAACTCCGCGCCAGTCGCGACCTCAAGCAGCAGCAGGTCGAGGGGCTGCGCGTGCGTGCGGGCATCGACGGCGTCGTCCAGCAAATGATGGTGCAGGAAGGCCAGCAGGTGACCGAAGGCGCGAATCTCGCGCGGATCGCGAAACCCGACGTCCTGATCGCGCAGTTGCGCGTGCCGGAAGCCGAGGCGCGCGACATCGCCACCGGGCAATCGGTGGAGCTCAAGATCCACAGCGATACGGTGGCCGGCCGCGTCGCCCGCATCGATCCGGCGGTGTCGAACAGCACTGTGTCGATCGATGTCGAAACGCTCGCGCCGTTGCCGGCGGGCGCGCGTCCCGATTTGTCGATCGACGGCCGCATCGAGATCGAGCGCCTTCGCGATGTCCTGTACGTCTCGCGACCGGCCGGCAGTCAGGCGATGAGCAGCTCCGGCGTATTCCTGGTGGATTCCGACGGCGACAGCGCCCGTCGTGTGCAGGTGCGCTTCGGTCGTTCCTCGGTCAACCAGATCGTGGTCGAGGAAGGCCTCAAGGCCGGCGACACAATCGTGCTGTCCGAGACGTCGGCCTGGCAAAACGCCGATCGCATCGGCTTCAAGTGACGCGGGAGCGTACGTGAGCGACCACTCGATGCCGCTGATCCGCCTCGAAGGCATCAGCAAGATCTTCCACACCGACGATGTCGAGACCCATTCGCTCGCGGACATCAGTTTCGATATCGCGAAGGGCGAATACGTTTCGATCTCCGGCCCTTCCGGTTGCGGCAAGTCGACGTTGCTGTCGATCCTCGGCCTGCTCGACACGCCGACTGCCGGCTCCTATCGGCTCGCGGGGCACGATGTGTCCGACCTCGAATCCGCCGAGCGCGCGCGCATCCGCAATCGCGAGATCGGCTTCGTGTTCCAGTCCTTCAATCTGATCGCCGACTTGTCCATCGTCGATAACGTTGCGCTGCCGCTGACTTTCCGCGACGGCGTGCCGAAAGCCGAGCGCGAAATGCGGGCTCGCGAAGCGTTGGAGCGCGTCGGCATGGCGCATCGGCTCGGGCATTACCCCGCGCAGTTGTCCGGCGGTCAGCAGCAACGCGTGGCGGTGGCGCGCGCGTTGGTCGGATCGCCCTCGCTGCTGTTGGCCGACGAACCCACCGGCAATCTCGATTCCCGCAGCGGCGAAGCGGTGATGGGGTTGCTGGAAGCGCTCAACGCGGACGGCACCACCATCTGCATCGTCACCCATGACCCGCGTTACGCCGAGTTCGCGAAGCGCCGGATCTGCTTGTTCGATGGCCGTCAGACCGATATGGAGACGCTGCACCGGATGCAGCGCGAGGAAGACGCACGCGTTCCGGTGCGCTGATCGCGCACGCCGGCCGCGCGAAATTCGTCGATTCGCGTCGCGTCAAGGGATTCCGTCCATCGCTTCGATGCGTAGCCGATGGCATCGGCATGCGCTGCGCCGCG
>JADZBF010000005.1 GCA_020852215.1 Lysobacter sp.
CCGTCACCAGACTTTCGATCTCCACATCGCTCAGGGACACCGTCGCGCCCGCTTCGCGCGCCAGAATCACCAACTTGCGCGCCACATCGGTACCGCTGAGATCGTCGCGCGGGTCGGGTTCGGTGTAGCCCAGGGCTTTCGCTTCTGCGACCAATTCCGAGAACGGTCGGCTGCCGTCGTAGCGATTGAACAACCACGCCAGGGTGCCCGACAGCACGCCTTCCACGCCGGTCAGCGCGTCGCCGGTGTCGAGCAACGAACGCAGCGTTTGGATCACCGGCAAACCGGCGCCGACCGTGGCTTCGTAACGAAACAAACCGCCGTTTTTCTCGGCATCGCGGATCGCGCGATAACGCGTCCAATCGCCGCTGCCGGCGTGTTTGCTCGGCGTGACCACGTGAATGCCCATCGCCAGCCACTCGGGATAGCGCGCGGCCACCGCATCGCTGCCGCTGCAATCGACGATCAACGCGTGCGGCAAATGTTCGGCGCGAATGTGTGCGGCGAAGGCGTCGAGATCGAGCGTGCGCGCGTTGTCGTCGGCGAGCGCGGCGACGGCGCGCGTCGGATCCAGGTGCGCATTGTCGAGGCGCATGCGTTTGCTGCCGGCGATCGCGCGCAGCCGCAAATCCAGACGATGCGCGAGGCGTGAATCGTCGGCGAAGCGCGGCAGGGCGTCGGCCAACTGCGCCAACAATGCGCGACCGACGTTGCCCGGTCCGATCAACCCGACCGACAGCGTGGCCGGCGATAACCAGAACGCGCTGTGCGCCGCACGCAACCCCCGCACCGCATCTTCGGCGGCGATCGCGACCGAGATATTGCGTTCGCTCGCGCCCTGCGCGATCGCGCGGATGTTGACGCGCGCACGCGCCAACCCGTCGAACAGCCGCGCCGACACGCCCGGCGTGCCGACCATGCCGTCGCCCACCGCCGCCAGCACCGCAATACCCTCGGTGACGGCGACGCCTTCCACTTGTCCGTCGGCGATGGCGTCGTCGAAGGAGGCGAGCACCGCGGCGCGGCCGCGTTCGGCATGCGCGCCCGGCACGATGCAGCAGATCGAATGCTCGCTGGAGCCCTGCGAAATCATGGTGACCGACACGCCCGCTTCGCGCAGCGCGGCGAACATGCGCTCGGCGGTGCCGGGCACGCCGATCAAACCCGCGCCGCTGAGTTCGAGTACCGCCATCTCGCCGACCAGCGTCAGGCCTTTCACCGGCGACGCGGTGTCGTCGGCGCGCGCATGTCCGGAAATGACGGTGCCGGGCGCGGCGGGATTGCGCGAATTGCGAATCAGAATCGGCAGGCCGGCCTGCATCGCCGGCGCCATCGTCTGCGGATGCAGCACTTTCGCGCCGAAATACGCCAATTCGCAGGCTTCGGCGTAGGACATCGACGGCAGGCACACAGCGTCGGGCACCAAACGCGGGTCTGCGCTGAGCACACCGTCCACGTCGGTCCAGATGGTCAGTTCGCAGGCGTCGAACAGCACCGCGAAAATCGCGCCGGAATAATCGCTGCCGTTGCGGCCGAGCGTGCTGGGGCGGCCTTCGGCGTCGCGCGCGACGAAACCGGTCACCACCGCGTCGCGCTGCGGATGCGCCGCGCGCCATTGCGCGAACCGTTCGCGGCTGCGCGGCCAATCCACCGCGACGCCGAGCTCGCCGGCATGTACCACCAGTACGTCGCGCGCATCCAGCCGCGCCCAATCCGCGGCTTCGCCGCCGAGCGCCGCTTGCAGCAGCATCGACGACCACACTTCGCCGAGGCCTTGAATCTCCGCCAGCGCATGCGCGGCGTCGCGCGCGCGGGTGTCGGGCGATTCGTCGGCGATGCGAGCGAGCTTCGCGGCCAGCGCGGAGAATTCGGCATCCAGGCGCGCGATCAGCGCGTGCTGCGGGTCGCGATCGAGCGTGTATGCGGTGGCGAGATGGCGATCGCGCAAACGCGACCAGGGGTCCTGCCAGTCTTCGTCCGCCGAGGCGATGCGCGCCAAGTCGGTCAGCGCGTCGGTGACGCCTTGCATCGCGGAAACGACGACCGCGCGCGGCCCCGGCGCATCGCGCAGCAGGGTCGCGACATGACGATAGCGTTCGGCATCGGCGACGCTGCTGCCGCCGAATTTATGCGCACGATAGCGGTTGGCGCTGGCCGGCGCGTGGGGATCGGCGGCGGCTTGGGCGTGAGGCGGAAGGGCGGGCGAATCCATCGGGGAGGCTCCTGGAATGGGGAGCCCCGCATGCTTCGGTTCGCGGGCGGCCCCGCGACCCTCGAAGGGTGCGGGGCGGACGTCGAAGGGTCAAACCGTTTCGCTGTCGCAACCCGCACCGTGACGAGTGCCGATACCGGTCGTCGTCGTAGTGCCGGCCGTCGACGAGCATGCTGTCATCGAGCATGCCATCGACGAACGTGCCGTCGCCGACATCGTCGCGTCGCCGCGCGAGGCGCGGAAGCGGTCGATGTCGGTGGCGTAGGGGCTGCGCATGGGACAGGTGTAAACGATCGGAAGGCGGGGCGTCAAATGGTTTGTGGGAGGAAGGGGCGAAAGCGGATCGTGCGCCAGAGCGTCGTAGAGCGCCGTAGAGCGGAGCGAAGCTCCGCTACAACGCCCCCGGACATATCTCGGTAGAGCGGAGCGAAGCTCCGCTGAAGCCTTTCCGGAGTCCAGAGGGGCAGCGGAGCTTCGCTCCGCTCTACACAACGTCTCCGGAGCCATCACAGCGGAGCTTCGCTCCGCTCTACAGAGGTGTTTCGGCGTACGGGGATTTCCGGGACATCAATCGCGCAGCACCACCGCCGCGCAATCGACTTCGAGTTGCGCCAGCACCGCCGCGGTCATCGCGACCGTGCCGAGCGTGCGCCCGGACGGTCCGGCCGAGTCGGCCAGGTCGGCGGTCAGCGCACCGTGATCGATGGCGTGAGCCACGGCTTTCTCGACGCAGCGCGCTTCGTCTTCCAGTCCCAGTGAATGCCGCAGCAGCATCGCCGCGCTGAGGATCGCACCGACCGGGTTGGCGATGCCGAGTCCGGCGATATCCGGCGCCGAACCGTGGATCGGTTCGTACACCCCCAACTTGCCGTCGCCGAGCGAGGCAGACGGCAGCAGGCCCATCGAGCCGGCCAGCATCGACGCTTCGTCGGTGAGGATATCGCCGAACATGTTTTCGGTGACGATCACGTCGTATTCGCGCGGCCGTGCGATCAAATGCATCGCCATGCTGTCGACGAGTTGGTGTTCCATGCGCACGTCGGGGAATTCGTCGCGGGCCACGCGGGTCGCGACTTCGCGCCACAGCCGCGCGGTTTCCAGCACGTTGGCCTTCTCCACCGACACCACGTATTTGCGACGGCCGCGGGCGAGCGCACAGGCGCGGCGCACGGTGCGTTCGATTTCGGCGACGGAGTATTCGCACAGGTCGCTGGCGGCATCCTCATTGCGCGTCTTCGCACCGAAATACACGCCGCCGGTGAGTTCGCGCACGACGATCAGATCCACGCCCGTGAGCAGATGCGATTTGATCGGCGAGGCGGTCAGCGTCACCGGATGCGTGCGCACCGGGCGCAGATTCGCGTACAGGCCCAAGTCCTTGCGCAGACGCAGCAGACCCTGCTCCGGACGCACCGGGCCGGTGCCCCATTTCGGCCCGCCGACGGCGCCCAGCAGCACGGCGTCGGCCGCGCGGCAAGCCTCCAGCGTGGCGTCGGACAGCGGCGCGCCCTCGGCGTCGATCGCGGCGCCGCCGATCAGGCGCGTCTCGAAACGGAAGCTGTGGCCATAACGACGACCGACGGCGGCGAGCACGTCGGTGGCGGCGGCGGCGACTTCGGGGCCGATGCCGTCGCCGGGTAGAACGACGATGTCAGCGCGCATGCGCGGTCTCCTCGTAACGTTGGATATGCGGGGTTTGTTTGAGCAAGTAACCGAGTTGATCCACGCCTTCGAGCAAGCAGGTGCGCGCGAAGGCATCGATCGGGAATGCGAAACGGCGGCCGTCGGGCAAGGTCACGGCGCTGTCGGCGATGTCGATCTCCAGTTCCAGCCCGGGCGAGGCCAGCAACTCGTCCGCCACCGCCGCGTCGAGCACCACGGGCAGCAAACCGTTCTTCAGCGCGTTGCTGCGGAAGATGTCGGCGATCTCCGCGCTGATCACCGCGCGCAGGCCGAAATCGAGCAGTGCCCACGGCGCGTGTTCGCGCGAGGAGCCGCAGCCGAAATTGCGACCGGCGACCAGGATCTGCGCGCCTTGCGCGTCGGCAGCGTTCAGCGCGAACGCGGGATCGGGGCTGCCGTCCTCGCGATAGCGCCAATCGTTGAACGCATGCTTGCCGAGGCCTTCGCGGGTGGTCGTGGTGAGAAAGCGCGCCGGAATGATGCGATCGGTATCGATATTCCGCTCCGGCAGGCAGACAGTGCGCGAACGGACGTGCGTGCGCGAAGCGTGCCCGCTCGATGCAGCCCCGTTCGAAGCGTGGGCGATGTCGGCGCTCATGCCGCGTTCTCCTGCAGATAATCGCGCGGATCGACCACGCTGCCGGCTACCGCGCAGGCGGCGGCGGTGTAGGGCGAAGCCAGCACGGTGCGCGCATCGCGGCCCTGGCGACCCTCGAAATTACGATTGCTGGTGGAGACCGCCAACTGCCCGGGGCCGACCAGATCGCCGTTCATCGCGATGCACATCGAACAGCCCGGTTCGCGCCATTCCGCGCCTGCGGCCAGGACGATGCGATCGATGCCCTCGGCTTCGGCCTGACGCTGTACTTGCACCGAGCCGGGCACCACCAACATGCGTACGCGCGGATGCACACGGCGGTCGAGCAGCACGTCCGCGACCTGGCGCAAATCGCTCAAGCGGCCGTTGGTGCAACTGCCGACGAAGACCACATCCACCGGCTGACCGACCAAGGAGGCTCCGCCGACGAAGCGCATGTAATCGAGCGCGCGCTGGGCGTCGGCATCGTTCGCGGTCGGCACGCGCGCGCCGATCGCCGTGGTTTGGCCCGGATGCGTGCCCCAGGTCACGGTGGGTGGGATGTCGCGCGCGTCGATCTTCACCACGCGGTCGAAGCGCGCGCCGTCGTCGCTGCGCAGTGCGCGCCATGCGGCGACGGCCGCCTCCCACGCAGCGCCTTTCGGTGCGCGCGGCGTATCGGCCAACCAGTCGAAGGTGGTGTCGTCGGGCGCGATCAAACCCGCGCGCGCGCCGGCTTCGATCGGCATATTGCAGACCGTCATCCGTTCTTCCATCGACAGCGCGCGAATGGTCGAGCCGCGGTATTCGATGACATGACCGGTGCCGCCGTCCACGCCGATCGCGCCGATGACGTGCAGGATCAAATCCTTCGCGGTCACGCCCGGGCCGAGTGCGCCTTCGACCTCGATCGCCATCGTCTTCGGTTTGCGCTGCAGCAGGCACTGCGTCGCCATCACGTGGCCGACTTCGCTGGTGCCGATGCCGAAGGCCAGCGCGCCGAACGCGCCGTGCGTGGCGGTATGGCTGTCGCCGCAGACGATGGTGCTGCCCGGCAGCGTCAATCCGAGTTCCGGACCGATGACGTGAACGATGCCGCGATAATCGCTGCCGAAATCGAACAGTTCCACGCCTTCGCGCGCGGAATTCGCGCGCAGCGTATCGACTTGCGTCTTGGCGTCGGCGGTGTAGTAGCTCAGCGCGCCGTTCGCGTCGGGCCTGGTCGTCGGGGTGGAATGATCGAGCGTGCCTTTGGTGCGATCCGGGCGACGCAGTTTCAATCCGCGCGCGGCCAGTTCCGCGAAGGCCTGCGGCGAGGTCACTTCATGGATCAGATGCAGATCGATGTACAGCACAGCGGGCGCTTCGGCGGTTTCGGGAACGACCAGATGCGCGTCCCACAGTTTGTCGAACAAGGTGCGCGGTGCGGGTTCGGAATCGAAGGGTGGAGCGGAGGTCATGCGGCGGCTCGTCGGGAACGTAAGAGAGAAGGGAAGTGGATTGCGAAGAAAGCGGAGGGACGCAGCGTCATGCGACCGCGCCGAGCGCTTCGGCGATGCGCGCCGCGCTTTTCTCGGCGGCGGTATCGGCATCGACAGCGCTCGCCGCGTTCGCGCGATGGCGCAGCTTGCGGTTGGCGATGTCCAGCCACGCCAGCGCGCTGGCTTCGAGGATGTCGGTGCTGGTACCGGAGCCGGTGATTTCATCGCCGTCGATGCGCGCGGTCAGGCTGGCCTGGCCTTGCGCGTCTTCGCCGGTGGTCACGCTGGAGACGTGATAGCTTTCCAGCTCGAAGTGGATATCGGTCGCGCGCGCCAAGGCCGCGAACAGCGCGTGCACCGGGCCGTCGCCGGTCGCCGCTTCGGTCACACAGCGGCCGTCGGGCGCCAACACTTCGACGCTCGCCGTCGGCAGCACGCCCGCGCCGATGCCCGTACCGACTTGCAAGCGCTGCAAACGCCAGCCGCCGATCGATGCGTTCTGCGCGCCGTTCTCCAGGCCCAGCGCCAAGGCTTCCAGATCGGCGTCGAAAACTTCGCGTTTCTTCTCGGTCAAGGCTTTGAATCGGCCGAAGACGAGATTCAACTGCGCTTCGTCCAGAGAGAAGCCCAGCGTGCGCAGCCGGTCGCCCAGCGCGGCGCGGCCGCTGTGGCGGCCCATCACCATCTGCGAACTGGCCCAGCCGACCGATTCGGGCCGCAAAATTTCGTAAGTGCCGCGATGCTTGAGCATGCCGTGCTGATGGATGCCCGATTCGTGCGCGAAAGCATTCGCGCCGACGATGGCTTTGTTGCGCTGCACGTTCATGCCGGTGATGCGCGTCAGCAGTCGCGAGGTCGGCACCAAACGGCGCGTGTCGATGCCGGTGCCGGCTTCGAAATACGCCGCGCGCACGTTCAAGGCCATCACCAATTCTTCCAGCGCGCAATTGCCGGCGCGCTCGCCGATGCCGTTGATGGTGCATTCGACCTGGCGCGCGCCGCCTTCGATCGCGGCCAGACTGTTCGCCACCGCGAGGCCGAGGTCGTCGTGGCAGTGCGCGCTGAAGATCGCGCGTTCGGCGCCGCGCACGTTCGCGCGCAGGTACTCGAACAGCGCTTTGATCTCGTTCGGCGTGGTGTAGCCGACGGTGTCCGGAATATTCAGCGTGCGCGCGCCGGCCTCCAACGCGGCCGAGCACACCTCGGCCAGGAACTCCGGTTCGGTGCGCAGCGCGTCTTCGGCGGAGAATTCGATGTCCTCGACGTAACCGCGCGCCAAGCGCACGGCCTCGGCGGCGCGTTCGATCACCTGCGCTTTGCTCAGCGCGAGTTTGTGCTCGCGATGCAGCGGGCTGGTCGAGATGAACACATGGATGCGCGGTTTTTCGGCGCTTTCGAGCGCGCGCGCGCAGGCTTCGATATCGCCGGCATGGCAACGCGCCAGCGTCGCGAGGGTCGCGCCGCGCACTTCGCGGGCGATCGCGGCGCAGGCGCCGAGGTCGGTTTCGGAACTGGCCGGAAAGCCGGTTTCGATGATGTCGACGCCGAGTTCGGCCAGCGCGTGCGCGAAGCGGAGTTTCTGCTTCGGCGTCATGCTGCAGCCGGGCGATTGCTCGCCGTCGCGCAGCGTGGTGTCGAAAATGGCGATGCGGGCGTGCGATGCGGTGGACATCAGACGCATTCCTCCGGAAGCGGGGTGGGGACGAAGCGCGCGACGGATGCGACGGACGCGATTGGCGCCACGGGTACGATCGAAACCAGCGGCGCGATGGACGATATGTCGGTCGGCGCGCTCTCGATGCGGGCGCGTGCGGTGGTGCGCGATGGCGCGCGCGCGGCGGCGCGCTGGGGAAAGGATTCGGCGTTCGGCAGCGCTGTCGACGACGACGGGGCGGCTTCGTCTTTGGTGCGGCGGCGCGGTTTGCGCGGCGGGCGCGGACGCACATCGGCCAGCAGTCCCGCCAGCACGACCGCATCGATGTTGCCGCCGGACACCACCGCGCATTTGCGCTTGCCGGCGACGCGGCGACCCGCGGCCAGCGCCAGCGCGCCCGCGCCTTCGGCGATGACGTGTTCTTCCAGCGCCAGACGCACCAAGGTTTCGCGCAGTTCGGCTTCGCGCACGATCACGATGTCGTCGAGCAGCCGGCCGAGAATCTCGCGGGTCAGTGTGCCGGCCTGTTTGACGCGCACGCCGTCGGCCAAGGTGTCCGCGGGCGAAATGCGATCGATGCCGTTGCGCAGCGTCTGCGCCATCGCATCGACGTGCTCGACCTGCGCGCCGACGATGCGCACGCCCTGCGATTTCAACGCCAAGGCCACGCCTGCGGCGAGACCGCCGCCGCCGATCGGTACGATGATCACGTCCGGCGACATCGCCGCCGCTTCCAAACCGACGGTGCCCTGGCCGGCGATCACATCGATGTCGTCGAACGCGGGCAGAAAACGGTAGCCGTTGCGTTCGGCCAATTGCATCGCGAACGTGCGCGCTTCGTCGAAGCTATCGCCATGCAAGCGGACGGTGGCCCCCCAGTGCGAGACGCCCGCGATCTTGGTTTGCGCCGCGCCGTGCGGCATCACTGCGATGGCCTGCACACCCAGGCGATACGCCGCCCAGGCCAAGCCTTGCGCGTGATTGCCGGCGGAGGCGGCGATGACCGGGCGGTCGTCGCCGCGTTCGCGCGCGGCGAGCAGCGCGTTCAAGGCGCCGCGCACTTTGTACGAACCCGTGCGCTGCAGATTCTCCAGCTTCAACCAGCAGCCGAAACGCTCCGCGTAATGCAGCGGCGTTTGCGGCAAGTAGCGACGCAGGCGGGCCTGCGCGGCGAGGATGTCGGCGGCACCGACCTGCGCGACGCGAACGGCGCTGGCGACATCGGTCTCCATGGTCAGACGACGGTCAACCAAGCGTCGGCTTGGTGCGTGCCGCCGCGCACCGCTTGCGCGTAGAGCGCGGCGATTTCGCGGGTCTTGGGATTGTCGCCGTAGCGGCGTTCGCCGGCATCGGCATCGGCGTTGCCGGCGTCGATTTCCGAAATCGGCGCGATTTCCGCGGCGGTGCCGCAGGCGAAGACTTCATCGGCGTCCAGCAGTTCGCGCAAGCTGGCCGGGCGCGAGGTCGCGCCGGTCAAGGCGATCAGCGTGTCGCGGGTGATGCCCGGCAGCGCGTCGCGGTGTTCCACCGCCACCAACTCGCCGTCGCGCACGAAGAACAGATTGGCGCCGGTGCATTCCACGGCGTCGCCGGCATCGTCCACGAACATCGCCTCGTCGCTGCCGCGCGCCTTGGCTTCGCGTTTCGCCAAAATCGAATTGACGTAAGCGCCGCAGAGTTTCAGCGGCGGCAGCGAAGAAGCCGGATTGCGCCGCCAACTCGACACCGAGACGCGGGTGCGGTTGCCGCCGAGGTGCAGATTCGTTGCGGAGGTTGCGACCATCAGATGTTGCGGGTGCCCGGCCACATCCAAACCGAAACTGCCGGCGCCATACCACGCCAACGGGCGGATATAGGCGTCGCCCAAACAATTCGCGCGCAGCGTTTCCAGCACCGCATCGGTCGCGACGGCGACGTCGAACTCCATGCCCAACAACTCCGCGCCTTTGCGCATGCGCTCCAAGTGTTCGGGCAAACGGAACACCGCGGTACCGCGCGGCGTGGCGTAGGCGCGGATGCCTTCGAACACGCCGCTGCCGTAATGCAGCGCATGCGTGTTCAAGGCCGATTGCAGACCGCCGGCATCGATCAACTCGCCGTCGAACCACAGTTTGGGAGCGTCGTCGGCGGGCGCTTCGCGTTCGATCGCGGGCGCGCGTTCGGCGACGGCATCGTTCAATTGCATGGTTGCACCTGCACGTCGAGGCAGTCGTAGAGTTTCGCGAGCTGCTGTTGCAGCGCGTCGACGGCGCGTTCGCCCTCGACCGTCATCTGCAGATGCCAGCGGTCGCCTTCGGCGCGCGCCTCGCCTTCGACGGCGAGCGGGCGGAAACCGCGACGTTCGGCGGTGCCGAGCACACGGGAGAGCGCGCCTTCGGCTTGGCGCAGGGTCAGATCGAGTCGATAGCGCATGGGAGACATCCTCATTGGGGGAGGGTTGGGAAGCATCAGGGAGAGGCGAGCGTGGTCGACGGCGTCGTTTCCGTCGCAACGGCGGGCGCGGCGATCTTCGATGTCGGCGATGTCGCACTGGACGAAGCCGCTGCGGACGGCGAGATCGTCGATGCGGGGGCAGCTAGGTCGACATCGACCCGTGTTGTCGGCGCCTGCGCCAGTTCGGACAGCGACACCGCTTCGTCGGCATCGACACCCATCATTTCGGCGTTGTTGCGATTCGGCGGCACCAGCGGCCACACGTTCGCGGCTTGATCGATCGCGACGTGCAGCAGTGCCGGGCCGGGCATCGCCAGCAGCGTTTGCAGCGCGGTTTCGAGATCCGCGGCGCGGTCCAGATGCAGCGCCGGTACGCCGAAGGCTTGCGCCAACGCGCAGAAATCCGGGTTGTCGGATAGATCGATCTCCGAATAGCGGCGCTCGAAGAACAATTCCTGCCACTGCCGCACCATGCCGAGCGCCTGGTTATCGAGCAGCACGATCTTCACCGGCAGCCGATACCGGGCCAGCGTCGCCAATTCCTGCACGTTCATCAGGAACGAGCCGTCGCCGCTGACGCAGATCACTTGCGCATCGGCCGCGCCGCCGTCGGCGTAGGCCATTTGCGCGCCGATCGCCGCCGGCAGACCGAAGCCCATCGCGCCCAGCGCACCGCTGGTCAAATGCTTGCGCGGGTCGTCGAAACGCCAGTGCTGCGCCACCCACATCTGATGTTGGCCGACATCGCAGCTCACCAGCGCGTCGGGCACCAATTCCGACAGGCGTTTGAGCAAGGCGGGCGCGTACACCGTCTCGCCCGGCGCGTCGTAGCGCGGCGCGGTGTCGCGTTTGGCTTGCGCGCAGGTGTCGCGCCACGCCAAACGCGCAGCGCCGTGACGCCCGCTCAAGTGCGCGGCGGAGGCGACTTGCATGCGCTGCAGGCTGATCGACAGATCGCCGCGCACCGGGGCATCGGCGAAACGCAGCTTGCCCAGTTCGGCGGCGTCCACATCCAAATGCACCACGTGCGCGTGCGGCGCGAACTCGGCCAATTTGCCGGTGGCGCGGTCGTCGAAACGGGCGCCGACGGCGAACAGCAGGTCGCAGCTTTGCACCGCATGATTCGCGGCGCGGCTGCCGTGCATGCCGATCATCCCGAGATTCAACGGATGATCCGCCGGCAATGCGCCGAGCCCTTTGAGCGTGAGCACGGTCGGAATCTGCGTCGCCTCGACGAACTCGCGGAACGCCTCCACCGCGCCGCCCAGCGCGATGCCGCCGCCGCCGTAAATTACGGGGTTCTGCGCGAGCGCCAACTGCGCCAGCGCCGCATGCAGCGCCGCATCGCTCGCCGCCTCGGTCGCATCGACGACCGATGGGCGATACGCCGGCAAACGCGAGGCATCGGCGATCTGCACGTCTTTGGGAAGATCGATCAGCACCGGGCCGGGACGCCCCGAACGCGCCAGACGGAACGCTTCGCTCACCACTTCCGGCAAGTCCTCGACGCGGCGCGGCAGAAAGTTGTGCTTGACGATCGGCATGGTCATGCCGAACACGTCCAGTTCCTGGAACGCATCGGTGCCCATCAGCGGCGTCGCCACTTGTCCGGTGATGCAGACCATCGGCACCGAATCGAGCATCGCGTCGGCGATGCCGGTCACCAGGTTCGAAGCGCCCGGACCGGAGGTCGCGACGCAGACTCCGACGCGACCGGTGGCGCGCGCGTAGCCGTTCGCGGCGAACGCGGCGCCCTGTTCGTGACGCACCAGCACATGTTTGAGCGGCGATCCGTGCAGCGCGTCGTAGAAGGGCATGATGGCGCCGCCGGGATACCCGAACAACGTTTCCACGCCTTCCGCGAGCAGCGCTTCCGCCAGCCATTGGGCTCCGTTCATTACGCAGTCTCGGCAATCGGATTTCGTGTGGTGGCGGCGTCGGCTTTCGCTTCGGCCTGCGCGGGCTGCGCGGCGGCGGTCGGTGCGGCGTTGTTCTGCTGCAGCCATTGCATCTTCGCGCGCAGTTCCTTGCCGACTTTCTCGATCGGGTGATCAAGGTCGGCCTGCTGGAATTTCTTGTAGTTCGGCAAACCGGCGTCGTATTCGGCGACCCAGCGCTGGATGAACGTGCCGTCCTGGATTTCGCTCAGGATGTCCTTCATCCGCGCCTTGGTTTCGGTGTTGATGACCCGCGGGCCGCTGACGAAATCGCCGTACTGCGCGGTCTCGGACACGAATTCCAGCATCCGGGTGATGCCGCCTTCGTAAAACAAGTCGACGATCAGCTTCAGTTCGTGCAGCACTTCGTAGTAGGCGATTTCCGGTTGATAGCCGGCTTCCACCAGCGTTTCGAAACCGGCCTGCACCAGCGCGCTGGCGCCGCCGCACAGCACGGCCTGTTCGCCGAACAGATCGGTCTCGGTCTCTTCCTTGAACGTGGTCTTGATCAGATTGGCGCGCGCGCCGCCCAGACCCGCGGCGTAGGTCTTCGCGAACTCCTCGGCGCGACCGCTGCGATCCTGGTGGATCGCGTAGATGCAGGGCACGCCGCGGCCGATTTCGTATTCGCGGCGCACCAGCGCGCCGGGGCCTTTCGGCGCCACCAGCACCACATCGAGATCCGCGCGCGGCGAGATCATGCCGAAATGCACGTTCAGACCGTGCGCGAACAGCAGGCACGCGCCTTGTTTCATGTGCGGCGCCAACACCTCGGCGTAAAGCTTCTTCTGCACCATGTCCGGCGTGAGCACGGCGACCAGATCGGCCTGCGCCGCCGCTTCGGCCGGCGATTTCACCGTGAAGCCGTCGGCGAGCGCTTTGACCTCGGTCGGACCGCCAGAGCGAAGGCCGACGACGACATCGAAGCCGGAGTCGCGCAGATTCAGCGCGTGCGCGCGGCCTTGGCTGCCGTAACCGACGACGGCGATTTGGGGTTTGGCGGAAGCGTTCATGAGTGTAGTCCGTGATGAGAGTTGAAGAGGGGAGAGAGTTGAGAAAGCGATCGTGGAAAAGAGCGGAAGACTGCGGGGCTAGAGTTTTTTGCTGTCATTCCGAGCGAAGCGAGGGACCTGTTGTTCGTTGCGTGTCGATAGGTTCTAAAGCAGGTCCCTCGCTTCGCTCGGGATGACGGGGTCAGGCGGGCACCGCGCGATCGATGTCGTCGCGCGCATCGGTGGTCAGCGCGGCTTCGATCCGGCGCGTGTCGTCGAGCAAACCCGGCGATGTCACCGCGCCCTGCGAGGCCGAGCGCACGTCGCGCGCGTATTTGGCCAGGACACCATGACGCACGCGCGGCGCAATGCGCGCGACGCTGCGCGAAGACAAATCGGCGGCCACATCCAAACGTCGCGCGTTCACGTCGATCGTCACCAGATCGCCGTCGCGCAATTTCGCGATCGGGCCGCCGTGCGCGGCTTCCGGCGAGACGTGCCCGACCATGAAGCCGTGGGTCGCGCCGCTGAAACGGCCGTCGGTCAGCAGGGCCACATCGTTGCCGAGCCCCTGGCCGACCAGCGCGGCCGTCACCGCCAGCATTTCGCGCATGCCGGGACCGCCGGCCGGGCCTTCGAAGCGGATCACCACCACGTCGCCGGCCTGGATCTTGCGCGCCTGCACCGCGGCGAACGCGGCTTCTTCGCTGTCGAACACGCGCGCCGGGCCGGTGTGTTTTTCGCGGCCGTGGCCAGCGAGTTTCACGATGCAGCCTTCGGGCGCCAGATCGCCGTAGAGAATCGAATAGCCGCCGCGCGGTTTGATCGGGTCGCTCACAGGGCGCACCACATCTTGCGTCGGCAACGTGGTCGCGTTTTTCGCGTCGGCAAAAAAACTACGGCCGGCGACCGTGGGAATATCCTCGATCAAACCGGCCGTTATCAGCGCCTGCGCCACCAGTGCGGTGCCGCCTTGTTCGTACATTTCCGCCGCGGTGTAGCGGCCACCGGGCTTCAGATCGGCGATCACCGGCGTGTTCGCGCTGGCCGCTTCGAATTCCTACAGATCGAACTTCACCCCGGCCTCGTGCGCGATCGCCAGCAGATGCAGCGCGGCGTTGGTGGAACCGGCCGTCGCCGACACCGCGCGCGCGGCGTTGCGCAGCGCCGCGGGCGTGAGCAATTGTCGCGGCGTGGGGCCGCCGTCGGTCAGCAGTTTCATCGCCAGCGCGCCGCAGCGTTCGGCCGCATTCGCTTTTTCCGGATGCACCGCCGGAATGTCGTTGTCGCCGAGCGGCGACAGGCCGAGGAAGGTCAGCACCATCGCCATCGTGTTCGCGGTGAACTGGCCGCCGCAGGCGCCCGCGCCGGGGCAGGCCTTGCGCTCGATCTCGCCCAGTTCGGCGTCGTCGATTTTTCCGGCGGCGTGCGCACCCACCGCTTCGAACACGTCCTGCACGGTCAAGGCGCGTTCGCCGCTGCTGCCATCGGCATGTTTGGTTTTGCATTTGCCCGGCATGATCGTGCCGCCGTAGAGAATCACCGACGGCACGTCCAAGCGCGCCGCCGCCATCGCCGCGGCGGGAATGGTCTTGTCGCAGCCCACCAGCACCACCATCGCGTCGAGGCAGTGACCGCTCACGGCCAGCTCGATCGAATCGGCGATGGTTTCGCGCGAGGCCAGCGAGGCGCGCATGCCGTCGCTGCCCATGGCGATGCCGTCGGTCACCGCGATGGTGTTGAACT
Organism: Lysobacter sp.; assembly: GCA_020852215.1. Lineage (GTDB taxonomy): Bacteria > Pseudomonadota > Gammaproteobacteria > Xanthomonadales > Xanthomonadaceae > Lysobacter_I. The sequence continues at coordinate 14,716 of JADZBF010000005.1, forward strand.
CGATCGGCGTGCCGCCCGCCGCGATCACGCCGCGACGCACGTCCTGCGCCAGATCGCGCAGGGTGATGTTGCAGGGCGAGACGTCGGACCACGTCGACACCACCGCCACCAGCGGTTTGGCGATGGCCGCATCGTCCAGCCCCGTGGCGCGCAGCATGGCGCGGGCGGGAGCGCGGGCGGGGCCGGTTTTGATCGCGTCGCTGTGCATCTGAATCGGAATCCTTCGAACGTTTCGGAAAAAGCCGGGCTCTGAATGCGAAACCCCCCGCACCTTTCGGATGCGGGGGGTTTCGTCTGAACCCGGGGTTGTGTGTCGCGCAACCCTATCCCGCACCTGTGAGGCTGGTAATAAGGACGACGACGACAAGAACGAGCGCGGTGCGTATCCACACGACGTTCGGCAGCGCGCGTTGCGAAGCATCGGCTGCGCGCAATGCGAGCGACCGCGCCGCGATATTCGCGGTGGCGTTGTGCGGGCGGTGGATGCTGCGCTGCGTCATATTCGAAGAGGAACACGCCCCCAAGCGGAATGTCAACCCCTCGCA
>JADZBF010000006.1 GCA_020852215.1 Lysobacter sp.
GCTCCGCTAAACCTCTCTCCGGAGACAGACTAGCGGAGCTTCGCTCCGCTAAACCTCTCTCCGGAGACAGACTAGCGGAGCTTCGCTCCGCTCTACGGACGTATTTCGGACGCATGTTGAGCGGAGGTGCGCTCCGCTACGGGGTCACAGGGTTCGCGTAGGCGACGATCCAGCCGCATTCGACCGATAGCGCTCGGTCGTCGGCCCGTTGCGACACCCCCATCAGGCCGCCGACCAGCAGCATATCGGTCTCGCGTTCGCCCCAGAACACCTTGAGCGGCACCGATGTTGCGCAGGCCGGAAACGCACCGATGCCTGTGCCCTGAGGCCCCTCGAACCGACGGCCACCGTGTTGACGTTCGCTGGTGTCGAAACGCTCTCGCCAGTCGCCGAGGAACGGATTGGGGATCAGTCGATCTTCGCCGTCGTGCTCGTTCTCGCGGAAGCCTTTGCCGTGAAGGTCTTTCATGTACGGAAACAGCACATTCGCCCAACCTGTCATCACAGCGGGGCCGGAACCGCTGCGATAGCGGAACATCGAGCGCCAGAAATCGGTGTCGACCTCGCCGCGTTTGGCTCGCTCGAATTCCGCCAGCACCGGATCCAGCGCCGCGATCCATGTCTCGAGCCCGTAGTCCGCGAAGCGCGATGCTTTGCGGCGCAGGTTCCGCCAGTCTTCTTCGGTGCCGGTCAGCGTGATCGAGGGAATCCCGCAACCGCAGATCATGATGTACTCGAAATACGCTTGGAACGTTTCCATCGCCATCAGTTGCGAGACCGCACGCTCCAGCGGGCCGCTGGTGCTGAAATCGGCATCCAACAGCGACGAGGCGCCACCGGTGTGGCTGGCGATTTGCCCGGCGAACTCCGGAAAGACCTCTTCCCATGGGTTGTCCGCGCCGGGAAAGAAATCGGGGCGTTCGACGACCAGTTTTTCCTTGTCTTCATGGCGGACGAAGCGATGACGCAGCGCTTCGGCATGCAGATTCACATGCAATGCGAAGCCGCGCGCGAGGGTAAGCCAGATCGTGTCCGGCGAAAGCCGTAGCGGCAGGTGCGAGTAGAACGCGGTGCGCAAGGCCGATAGCAACGCATGGTCTTCCTCGCAGGCGATCAGAGGCCGGGAAGGCGTCCACATCGCCTCGATCGGGCGTCGGAGCGCTGTGCGCAACAGCGATGCATGATCGATGGTCGGTTGAAGTTCGCCCAGATCGACATCGGCGCAGACAGCGAACGTCGTGTCGTGCATGGGTTCTGTTTCCTTCAATCCCGCATCAACGTCGACTTGCCGAACAGGCTTTCCACCAGATCTACCGCCAGTTCGGCGGTGCCGTTGCCGTTGTCGAGGGCGGGATTGAGTTCGACGATGTCGAGCGAGCCCATGCGGCCGGTGTCGGCGATCATTTCCATCACCAACTGCGCTTCGCGGTAGTTCGGGCCGCCGGGGACGGTGGTGCCGACGCCGGGCGCGATGCTGGGGTCGAGAAAATCCACGTCGAAGCTGACGTGCAGATGGGTGTTTTCGTCGATGTCTTCCAGCGCTTCTTCCATCGCGCGCTTCATGCCGACTTCGTCGATGTGGCGCATGTCGTAGATGTCGAGGCCGTAGTCCTTCACCAGTCGTTTTTCTTCCGGGTCGACCGAGCGGATGCCGATCTGGCGGATGTCCTCGGGGCGCATCGCCGGGGCGCTGCCGCCGAGGTTCACCAGCGCATGGGGGCCGAGGCCGCAGAGACAGGCCACGGGCATGCCGTGGACGTTGCCCGAGGGCGTGACCCGGCTGGTGTTGAAGTCGGCGTGGGCGTCGAGCCACAGCACGCGCAGGCGTTGGCCGGTGCGGCGGCAGTGATGGGCGACGGCGGTGATCGAACCGATGCCCAGGCAGTGGTCGCCGCCCAGCACGACCGGCATCCGGCCCTGCGCCAGTTCGGCGCCCACCGCGTCCATCAGCGCTTTGTTCCAGGCGACCACTTGCTCGAGATGGCGGTAGCCGTCGACCGGCGGTAGCCAAGGATTGGCGGGGCCGTGCAGGTTGCCGCGGTCGATCACTTCCACGCCGCGGGCGATGAGCGCTTCACCCAAGCCGGCGATGCGCAGGGCGTCCGGCCCCATCCGCGCGCCGCGATGCCCGGCGCCGATGTCGGTGGGTGCGCCGATCAGGGATACGGGCGGGAAGCTGCGCTGCATGGGGGTGTCCACACGAAGTCGATCGCGAAATGGTGCCGACAGTCCGATTCGAACGGACGACCTACCGCTTACAAGGCGGTTGCTCTACCAACTGAGCTATGCCGGCGGGCTGCGCGAGGCGTCCGCCTCGATGCGCGGGGCATTCTAGCAGGCGGCTGCGGCGAGCCCGGGAAGGTGGCGGAAGAGCACCGAACCTTCGTTCGACCATCACTCAGCCTGTCCTCTCGTCTCGTCGCCTCGATCCGTCGCTTCGATCCGTCGCCTCGACCCGTCGCTTCGGGGCATTGTCGCCCGGCCGTTCAGCGTGAAGCGGGGCACTCGACGGGGCGCGACTGCGCCGCGCCGCTGCTGCGAGCCGCGGCGGCGCTGTCGAAGCCGTCGCCCGTCGTCGCCACCAGCCAGCGTTGCGGCGGTTTGGCGTCGCCGATGGCTTGGGCCTGTGCGGCGAAACCGGCGTCGCGCAGGCTTGCGGCGTGGAGTTGCGCGCGGTCTTCGCTGTCGAAACGGCCGAGCATGATCGCGTTGGCCTCGGCGCCCTCGGCGACAACGAAGAAATCCTTGAAGCCGGCGAGCTTCAGGCGTTCGGCCACCGCGTTCGCGGCGGCGCGATCGGCGGCGGGCGGCAGCATCACGCGCCAGCCGCGGTTGGCGCTCGCTGAGGGGGCGTCTTCCCGCAAGCGCGCGACCTTCGGCTGCAGCGCTTTGCGCGCGATCGCAATAGCCGCGTCGTCGGCGAACGGGCCGAAACGGTAGCAACGCTCGGTCTTCGCTGCTTCGGCGATCGGCGCTGCGTTCTCGGGTGCCGCGACCGTTGCGCCCAAGGTGGGCTGCGGCGCGGCGGCCTGCGGCGCCTCGGTTGCGCGCGGCTTCGACGCACCGGGGCGCTCGTCCAGCATGCGCAGGCGGGCGATGCCGGACGGCGGCTCGGCGCGCGCTTCGACTTGCGGTTCGGGCC
>JADZBF010000007.1 GCA_020852215.1 Lysobacter sp.
CAACAACAACGGCAACAAGCAAATGCTGATCTGGGTGGTCGAAGGCCTCGCCCTGCCCGCCCGCATCCTGCAGCGCAAGGACGGCAAGGACGATATCGATCTGAAAATCGTGTCGATCAACTGATCGGCCCGGAAGCGAGCGCATAGCAATGCGCTTCGGCTTCGGCGCGATCGCAGCGACGGCACCGCGACGCTTACGCCTGCGCTGCGATCTCCGCATCGGCGAGAACAGACTCGGCGATAACAGCCCCTGTAAGAACAGACCCGGCAAGAACCGATCCACTCTCGCCGCTGTGTGCGCGATCCGCGCCATCGATGAATTGCAGGCGCGCGAGTTCTTCGTATAGGCCGCCCTGCGCCATCAGGCTTTGATGGGTGCCTTCGGCGACGATACGACCCCGATCCATCACCACGATGCGATCGGCCTTCATGACGGTGGCGAGGCGATGCGCGATGACCAAGGTGGTGCGGCCGCGCATCAACGATTCCAGCGCACGCTGCACCGCATGTTCGCTTTGGGCATCCAGCGCGCTGGTCGCTTCGTCCAGCAAAAGGATGGGCGCATCTTTGAGCAGTGCGCGCGCGATCGCGATGCGCTGTTGCTGGCCGCCCGACAATCGTGCGCCACGCTCGCCCAGATCGGTGTCCAGGCCTCGCGGCAAATCGGCGAGAAAATCGGCGGCTTGCGCCGCGCGGATCGCGGCTTCGAGCGCGACCTCGTCGGCGGCGAGATTTCCGTAGCGGATATTGTCGCGCGCCGAAACCGCGAACAGCGTCGGTTGCTGCGGCACCAGCGCCACCGCGCCGCGCAACTCCCCCGGATCCAAACGCGTCAGCGGTACGCCATCCAAGCGAATGGCGCCCTCGCTGGGGTCGTGAAAACGCAACAGCAGCGAGAACACCGTGCTTTTGCCGGCACCGGAAGGACCGACCAACGCCACGGTCTCGCCAGGGCGCACGCGCAGATCGAAATGCGTCAACGCCGGCGTATCCGGGCGCTGCGGATAAGCAAAGCCGACCCCCTCGAAAACGATCTCGCCACGGACCGGCTGCGGCAAACGCTCCGGGTTCTCCGGGGCCACGATCTCGGCGCGCTGCGCGAGCAATTCGGTGATCCGGCCCATGCCTCCCCTCGCCCGCTGGAAGTCGTTCCAGACATCCGCCAGGTTGCTCACCGCATCGCCGCCCAGCAAGGCATACAACACGAACTGCGTCAGGGTGCCTGCGCTCATCCGCCCCGCAGCGACATCGTGCGCGCCCAGCCACAACACGAACAGGATCGCGCCGCCGCTGAGAACCGCCGCCAGCAACGTCAACGACGCCTGCGCCTGGATGCGACGTCGTGCGGCCGACAAAGCGGCGTCCAGCGCGGCGACGAAACGGCTTTGTTCGTGGGTCTCGCGCACATGCGCCTGCACAGTGCGTACGGCGGATAAGGTTTCGTTGGCGAGCGCATTGGCATCGGCGATGCGGTCCTGCCCTGCGCGCGCGAGCCCGCGCAAACGACGTCCGCCCAAGATACTGGGAACCACCGCCAGCGGAATCGCGAGCAACGCATAGAACGCGAGTTGCGCGTTGGTCACGAACAGCATCGAGACCGCGCCGATCGCCATCGCCACGCCGCGCAGCAGGCCGGAAATCGCGAACGTCAACAAAAAGCGCAGAAACTCCACGTCCGAGGTCAATCGCGAGACCAGCTCGCCGCTGCGGTTTCGGTCGTGGAAGGCGGCGTCCAATGTGAGCAGCCGCACGTAAAGCCGCTCGCGCAAACTGGCGACCACGCGTTCGCCGAGCAAGGCCGCGAAGATATAACGCGCACTGCCGGCGAAGGCCAACAATAACGTGACGCCGAACAGCGCGAGAAAATCGCGATTGATCTGCGCCGCATCGCCATGCACGAAGCCGCCGTCGATCAACTGCGCCGAAGCCACCGGCAAGGTCAAGGTGGCGGCGGTCGCCACAGCGAGCGAGGCCAGCCAGATCGCGAACAACCATGGGTGTCGACGGACCAGCGGCCACAGCGCGCGCAAATCGCCTGTCGCGGCAGGCGCCGGTCGATGCGTCGTGGCGTCGTCGTCGTTGATCATCGCATCCAGCGTTGTCGAGGGGGAGCGGAGTGTGACACGGCCTCCGCGCGCTCATGCGCGAATTCGATTGTGCATCATGAGGACGCGATACGCACCGAGACCTCCCGCCGCATTCACTCAACGCGGCACAGGCCTGATTGTTTGCGCGACTGTCCTGCGACGATTCCGTGTGATCGAGATGCCGCGCACCGCATTATGCTGCTTTGCGGCAAACGCCGGTCGATGCATCGCCGTCGCACACGCACCGACTTCTCCGAACGTTCGGCGCCGTCGAACGTGTCAAGCATCACGGTTTTCACGGTCGCGGCGACATGCCCGACGCGGCACGCAGGCCACGTACGCGCAGCGAAGGTCTCCGTGCGCATGCGCACGGTTGTCGTCGGCCGAGCGACGTGGTATCAACCGGATCGAGTTGCCGGCGGCGGCAACGGCAACGGACCGCGATACTCGGAGCGGGTCTTCTCGCCGCACTCTTCATCGCAATCTTCACTCGACAAGGACAAGGAACCATCGTCATGCAGAACAAAAAGACGTTCGCTTTCCAGTTGGCTTCGACGCAGAAGGCCGACACGAAGACCGATCAGAAAACGTGGCAGGTGCGCGACGGCGTCGCGCTCGCCGGCTGCACCGATCCGACCAACCAAGGCATGTACCGCGAATCCGTGGACTACAGCGGCTGGTGGCGCGGTCGCGACAAAGGCTATTGGTGCTGAGCGCACGCATCGACCCGTGACGCGTCGTCTATCGCGTTCGATCTTCTGTCGTATCGATCGTGCGTGAGGCGAAGCGGACGTTAAACGACGCGTACTTTAAACGACGCGGATGTTCAACACTCGCACCGCTACCCACCCAACGAAAAGGACCGATCCATGCAGAACAAGAAGACGTTCGCTTTCCAGTTGGCCTCGACGCAGAAGGCCGACACGAAGACCGATGGAAAAACGTGGCAGGTGCGCGATGGCGTCGCCGTTGCCGGCTGCACCGACCCGACGCGTCAAGGCGATTTCCGCGCCGACTACGACATCTGGGGCACCTATCGCGGCCGCGACAAGGGTTATTGGTGTTGATTAGCTCGGTATAACGCTCCGGTCGCGTTACGGCGAAAGTCGGCGACGAAGGTCGGTAACGAAATCCTGCAGCGCCCGATAAACCACCTTTGACGTGATGAATCTCGGCAATGAACGCCAGCGACAGACGACCGATCTGTCGCCACGTGCCGATAACGGGCCCCGCATCGCGGGGCCCGTGTTTTTTGCCTCGACTCGTATTCGCGTTGCGATTCGCGATCGCGAAGCCCATCATTCCCTGCATGAATAGAGACATTCTCGTCGTCACCCACAGCGGCGACCTGCACGCCGATCTCGTCGCCGAACGGTTGCTCGCGCGCGATGCGCGCGTCTTCCGTCTGAACTTGGACCAGTTCCCGGCGCAGTATCAACTGGATATCCGGCAGATCGACGGTGCGCCGACCGGAGCGCTGCGGCATGCGCCCAGCCAGAGCGAAATCGCGATGACCGATATCGGCGCGATCTGGACGCGCAAGTCCGGCGATTTTCGGTTTCTCAGCGATGAGGATTTCGGTCCGCAAGAACGCGCCTATGCGATCGCGGAAACCCATCACATCCTCACCAGCCTGTTATTGACGGCGAACGGTTACTGGATGAACCACCCGCTGGCCTCGCACGGCGCCATGTGGAAGGGCGAACAATTGCATCGCGCGGCGCGGTTCGGCTTCCGCGTGCCGCCGTCGCTGACCGCCAACGACGGCGATGCCGTGCGCCGTTTCCGCAGCGCGGTCGGCGGCGACATCATCTTCAAGCCGCTGTCGTCCCCTTCGCTGGGCGCCGACGAAGTGGATGCCGCCGATCGCATCGTACCGAACCTGGCCACGACCCTGATCGCGCCGGAGCACGAGGACATGCTCGATGCCTTGCGCGAGCTTCCCGGTTTTTTCCAGCAGTACATCCCCAAACGTTACGAATTGCGGGTCACCGTGATCGGCGAGCGCGTGTTCGCCGCCCGCATCCACTCGCAGGATGACGAACGCACGCGCACCGACTATCGCGACTTTTCCGCGGAGATCGACTACGTAGCGGAGACGTTGCCGCCGGAGATCGAACGCCGTTGCCGCGAGTTCGTGCAAAGCTACGGCTTGACGTTCGGCGCGTTGGATCTGATCTTTACGCCAGAAGGCGAGTACGTTTTTCTGGAAAACAATCCCGCTGGGCAATTTCTGTTCGTCGAACAACTGGTGCCGGAGCTGCGCATGCTGGATGCGGTGACCGATTGCCTGATCGACGGCGCGCACCGGACAGGTTGAACCATGGCGGCATTCCCCGAACTACGCGTCTTCGAACAGGATGGCCAGAGCCGCGCGCTGATCTTCGGCGCGACGCATCTGGATGCCGAACTGTTGCCGACGCTCTACGAGACCTTGCGCGCGATCGGCCGCACGCCGCGCCTCGACGTGATCGCGTACTGTCGCGGCGGCGAGGTCAACGTCGCGCGCCGGATCGGCCTGCTCCTGCACCGTTTCACCGATCGTCTGCGCTTGATCGTGCCGCATCACTGCCAATCGGCCGGCACTGTGATGGCGCTGGCCGCGCACGAAATCGTGGCCGGGCCGATGGCGATGTTCTCGCCGATCGATCCCCACCTCACCGGCAGCGACGCTCAAGGCGAAGCGACGGCGATGTCGGCGCAGGATCTCCGCATGTTCCCGAAACTGGCGCAAGACTGGTTCGGTCTGGACGAACGCACCGCGCGCGAGCGTGCGCTGCCGCTGCTTTGCGAGAGCGTCGCTCCGACTGCGATCACCGCGTTTTATCGCAGCACCTTGGGCGTACGCCAGATCGGCGAGGAACTGCTGGCATTGCATATGCCGCAGACGCCGGTGGAGCGACGCACCGCGATCGTGGACACGCTGCTCTTCGGCTACCACTCGCACGATTACACGCTGACCGGCGAGGATCTGGCCGCGATCGGATTGAATGTGCGCAGAGACCCACCGCTGGAAGATGCGGCCTGGGCGCTCGCGCGCGAACTGCGCACGCGCATGGGGCCGGAGACGCGCAAAACGAACGCGAACGGTTGGTGCGATGCGCTGATCGTCACCCGCGACGGCGGTGTAGCGCGCACGCGCCGCCAGGACATGCTGCCCGGCGATTGGGACGCCTTCGAAATAGCGCGATAGTCAGCGGCGATAATCAGCGCGGTAGTCGTCGCGTCTTGTCTCGCCGAATGACGCCTTAGCGCATATCAAAAGCGCTGCCGACCACGGCGAACGGCGCCAGTCAGAGACCGCATTCCCGGTAAAAGTTCCGGCATTTCGGCGACGGACTCAGATCCGCCGACACTCGCTCAATCGATTCTCTTGATCTTCGCGCCCAGCGCCGAGAGCTTCGCTTCGATGCGTTCGTAGCCGCGGTCTAGGTGGTAGATGCGGTCGATGACGGTGTCGCCGTCGGCGACGAGGCCGGCGAGGATGAGCGAGGCCGATGCGCGCAGGTCGGTGGCCATCACCGGGGCGCCGCTGAGCTGCGCCTGCCCGCGCACGATGGCGGTATGGCCGTCGATGCGGATGTCGGCGCCCAGACGCAGCAGTTCCTGCACGTGCATGAAGCGGTTTTCGAAAATCGTTTCGCTGATGATGCCCACGCCGTCGGCGACGCAATTCAAGGCCATGAACTGCGCCTGCATGTCGGTGGGGAAGCCCGGGTGCGGCGCGGTGCTGATGTTCACCGCTTTCGGTCGCTTGCCGCGCATGTCGAGGGTGATGCTGTCGGCGTCTTCGCTGATGTGCGCGCCGGCTTCGGTCAATTTATCGATCACCGCGTCCATCGTGTCGGGGCGCGCGGCGCGGCAGACGATGCGGCCGCCGGTCATCGCCGCGGCGACCAGGAACGTGCCGGTTTCGATGCGATCGGCCACCACCTGATGCGTGCCGCCGTGCAGGCGTTCGACGCCGTGAACGATGATGCGGTTGCTGCCCGCGCCTTCGATCTTCGCGCCCATCGCGATCAAACAATCGGCCAGATCGACGATCTCCGGCTCCATCGCCGCGTTCTCGATCACGCTGGTGCCCTCGGCCAGAGTGGCCGCCATCAGCACGTTTTCGGTGGCGCCGACGCTGACCATGTCGAACACCACACGACCGCCTTTCAAACGGTCGGCGCGGGCCTTGATGAAGCCGTGATCGACGCTGATCTCCGCGCCCAGCGCCTGCATGCCCTTGATGTGCTGATCGACCGGGCGCGAACCGATGGCGCAGCCGCCGGGCAGCGACACTTCCGCTGCGCCGTAACGCGCCAACAGCGGCCCCAGCACCCGCACCGAGGCGCGCATGGTCTTCACCAACTCGTACGACGCGACGTGGCTGTGCACGCTGCGCGCATCGATCGCGATGCGGCCCGCCTCGCGATCGTGCTCGACGCCCGCGCCGAGTTCGCGCAGCAGTTTGGTAGTGGTGACCACGTCGTGCAGATGCGGCACGTTGCCGATCTCCACCGGGCCATCGGCCAGCAAGGTCGCGCACAGGATCGGCAACACCGCGTTTTTCGCGCCGGAGATGCGGACTTCGCCTTCGAGCGGCGCGCCGCCGGTGACTACGATTTTTTGCATTTGGGAGCCGGGAATGGGGAATCGGGAATAGGGAATCGGAAAAGCTTGAGAAATCGCAAATGGGTCGAGACGGGACTCATCTCGAAAAAGGCGCCGGCGGAATTAGGAAGAACTGCGGAGCCCGCGCTTTTCCGATTCCCCATTCCCTATTCCCGATTCCCTGCTTCTTCCGGCGTCTGCGTCTTCAACGCCAGCGCATGGATCTCGCCGCCCATCAGCTCGCCCAGAGTGGCGTAGACCATGCGGTGCCGGGCGAGCGGCAGCTTGCCGCGGAAGGTCTCCGAGACCACCCAGGCCTCGAAATGGACCCCATCGTCGCCCATCACATGGACGCGGGCGTCGGGCAAGCCCTGTTCGATCAACTGGCGGATGGTGTCGGCATTCATGGCGGGATAGGTGATGGGGTGCGTAAAATCGCGAGTTTATCGCAAGCGACCCCGACCGGCCCCATGGCGAACGCCTCCGCTCCTCTCTTCAGCCCCTCCGCGCATGGCCCCTCCGACGAGGCGCTGGCGGCCAGCGGGCATCGCGTGTTCGAGGTGGAGCGCGAAGGCCTCGCGGCGGTGGCGGCGCGCATCGACGGCCAATTCAGCGCCGTTTGCCGCACGCTGCTGGCCTGCAGCGGCCGCGTGGTGTGCCTGGGCATGGGGAAATCCGGCCACATCGCGCGCAAGATCGCCGCCACCCTCGCCTCCACCGGGACGCCCGCGTTCTACGTGCATCCGGGCGAAGCCGGCCACGGCGATCTGGGCATGATCACCGACCGCGACGCCGTGCTGGCGCTGTCGTACTCGGGCGAATCCGACGAAATCCTGACGGTGCTGCCGGTGCTCAAGCGCCAGGGCAATCCGCTGATCGCCATGACCGGCCGGCCGCAGTCCACGCTGGCGCGCGAAGCCGACCTGCATCTGGACGTGAGCGTGCCGGCCGAAGCCTGTCCGCTGGCGCTGGCGCCCACCGCCAGCACCACCGCCGCGCTGGCGATGGGCGACGCACTGGCCGTGGCGCTGCTGGAAGCCCGCGGCTTCACCTCCGAGGATTTCGCGCGCTCGCACCCCGCCGGGGCCCTGGGCCGCCGTTTGTTGCTGCACATCGCCGATGTGATGCACGCGGGCGACGAAATTCCCCGCGTGGGCGCCGACGCCACGCTCAGCGACGCGCTGCTGGAAATGAGCCGCAAGCGGCTGGGCATGACCGCAGTGACCGATGCCGAGGGCGTCCTGCTCGGTCTGTACACCGACGGCGACCTGCGCCGCTCGCTCGCCGACTCCGCGACCGATGTGCGCACGACGCGCATCGACCGGGTGATGACGCGCACGCCGGTCACCATCGATGCCGACGCGCTAGCGGTGGAAGCCGCGCAGTTGATGGAAACGCACAAGATCAACGCGCTGCTGGTGATCGACGGCGAGCGCCGGGTCGTCGGCGCGCTGAATATCCACGATCTGCTGCGCGCGCGGGTGGTGTGACGCGATGTCGACCTCAGTGCCCGCTTCCGCGACCCTCGCCCATCTCGCCGGTATCGACGATGCCTTGCTGGCGCGCGCCGCGAAAATTCGCCTTGTGTGCTTCGACGTGGACGGCACGCTGACCGATGGTCGACTGATCTACGGTGGCCGCGAAGAAAACGACAGCGGCGAAGCGAACGCGAACACTCGCGAATTCAAAGCCTTCCATGTGCACGATGGACAAGGGCTGACGCTGTTGCGCAAGGCCGGGTTTGAGGTCGCGCTGATCACCGCGCGCAACAGCGCTGCCGCCGAGCAGCGCGCTCGCGATCTCGGCGTGCGCGCGCATATCGGTAGCTCCGATAAGCTCGCGCAAGTCGATGCCCTGTGTACGGAATTGGGCATCGCTCGCGAGCACGTCGCGTTCATGGGCGACGATGTTCCCGATCTGACGGCGATGCGCGCGGTGGGGTTGGCGGTCGCACCCGCCAACGCGCACGCCTGGACCGCCGCGGAAGCGCATTGGCGCACGCGGGCCCGCGCCGGCAAAGGCGCCGCGCGCGAGCTGTGCGATCTGATTCTGGTCGCGCAAGGCCTGCTACCCGATGCGCTCGCCGCGCGCGGCGATGCTCGCATCGATGTCGTGAGCGATCGCGCATGAGTCGGCGCGGCGTGTTGTTCGTTTTGCTGCTGATCGGCGCGTTGCTGAGCGGCTGGGCGCTGTGGGATCGGCGGCTGCCGCCGGAACGCGCGGTCGCGAACGACAACCGCCCGGATTACGTGCTACACGACTTCGAATTGATCGCACTGGACGATAAAGGCAAGGAATCGTTCACCCTGCGCGCGCCGAATCTCAGCCGTCGGCCGGACGACGAGACGATGACGCTGACCACGCCGCTGTTCCTGCTGCCGACCGCCGAGGGCGACTACTGGCAAGTGCGCTCCAAGCGCGGCTGGATCGGCGCCGACCACAGCGAAATCCGGCTCGAGGGCGAGGTGAAAGCCGAGAGCCCGGCCGACGCGCTGCGCCCGGTGACGATGAACACCGACCAGCTCAGTGTGTTCCCCAGCAAGAACGAAGCACGCACCGATGCGGTCGTGACCATCGTTCAGCCCGGTTCTATACTCCGCGGACGCGGCTTCACGGTGTCCACGACCACGAAACGCTATGTGTTCCGATCCGAGGTCCAGTTCACCCATGCGCCGACTCCCCGCTGATTCCTCCCTCTCTTCTCGCATGGCGCGCACCGCCGCGACCGGCGCGCTCGCGCTGTCGGCGGCCGCGCTGCTGGCGCTCGGTACCGGCGCCGCAGCGGCGCGCGATTCCGACCGCACGCAAAACATGAACATCGGCGCCGCGCACAGCGAAGGCAGCCTGGAAGAAAGCGGCGTTTACACCTTCACCGGCGCGGTGGTCATCACCCAGGGCACGCTGGAGATTCGCGCCGACCGCGCCGACATCCATCGCACAGGCGGCGATATCGCGCGTGCGGTGCTGGTCGGCAAGCAGGCCACGCTGAAGCAGCAGATGAACGACGGTACGTGGATGAACGCGCGCGCCGATCGCATCGATTACGACACCCGCAACGATGTCATCGTGCTGATCGGCAACTACACCGTCAGCACCCCGCGCGGCAGCACCAACGGCCAGCGACTGACCTACGACCTCAAGAGCAGCCGTCTGGAAAGCGGCGGCGACAGCGGCCGGGTCAGCATGACCTTCGTCCCGAAATCGGCGCAGGGCGGCTCGGAACCGAAGCCGGCCCCCAAAACCGCGCCCACCACCGACCCCAAACCCGCCGCGCCGAAGAGCAAACCCTGATGCTGGTCGCCGAGGGGCTGCGCAAACGCTACAAGTCGCGCGAAGTGGTGCGCGACTTCGGACTGAAGCTCGACGCCGGCGAAGTGGTCGGTTTGCTCGGCCCCAACGGCGCCGGCAAAACCACGTGTTTCTACATGATCGTCGGGCTGGTGCCCGCCGACGCCGGGCGCATCGTGCTGGACGGCCGCGATATCACCGCCGACCCGATGTACGTCCGCGCCAAACTCGGCGTCGGCTATCTGCCGCAGGAACCCTCGGTCTTCCGCAAACTCTCGGTCGCCGACAATCTGCGCCTGGTGCTGGAACTGCGCGACGATTTGGACAGCGAAGGCCGCGAGCGCGAGTTGGCCTCGTTGCTCGAAGAATTGCAGGTCGCGCACGTCGCGGAACAATCCGGCGCCAGCCTCTCCGGCGGCGAGCGTCGACGCGTCGAGATCGCGCGCGCGCTGGCCGCGAAGCCGCGGCTGATGCTGCTGGACGAACCGTTCGCCGGCGTGGATCCGATTTCGGTCGGCGAAATCCAACGCATCATTCGCCATCTCAAGGCCCGCGGCATCGGCGTGCTGATCACCGACCACAACGTGCGCGAAACCCTCGGCATCTGCGATCGCGCCTACATCCTCAGCGAAGGCGCTGTGCTCGCGCAGGGCGCACCCGAGGCGCTGCTCGCCAATCAAGACGTACGCCGGGTGTACCTCGGCGAGTCCTTCCGACTCTGAGCCGCACCGCGACGCCACCGATCTCGGCGCGACACGCCCGCCGAGCCCCTGCCGACGTCTCAAGATCAGAACTCGGCGCACGTTCCGCCGCCAAGAATGCGACGTTCGACCCGCTTTCCGAGCGCCCAGGCCATTCGCTTCCGGCAGGGGGCTCGCCGAGAGCCGGGCGACGATGGCATGATTCATGCGTAACGGCGCGCTTGCGCCCTCGGCCGCCGCTTCGGAAGCGGTCCGGGATTCGGCAGGACGCCTCCGCACGATCTGTAGGGATATGAAGCCACGTCTGCAAACATCGCTGGGACAACAGTTGGTGCTGACGCCGCAATTGCGTCAGGCGCTGCACCTGCTGCAATTGTCTTCGCTGGAATTGGACGCCGAAATCGCGACCGCGGTCGAGACCAATCCGCTGTTGGACTGGGCCGAATCGCATCCGGAATTCGAAGGCAACGGCGAGACCGCGCACGACGCCGGCCCGGGCGATGCGGGACCCAGCGCCGCGGCCGACGCCGGCAGCGAAGCCCAGGACGGCGAACGTAACGGCGAGCGCAACGGCGACCGCGACGATGAACGCTGGGACCTGGGCGAAAGCTGGGGCAGCGGCGGTGGCGGTGGCGGCGGCGATTTCGACGACGACGGCAATTACGACCCGATGGATCGCTTGGTCGATCAGGAATCGCTGCACGATCATCTGTCCTGGCAATTGCATCTCACCCGGCTTTCGGCGCAGGACCAGCGCATCGGCGCCGCCCTGATCGACGCCATCGACGACGACGGCTATCTGCGCGAAAGCCCCGACGAGATCGCCAGGATGCTGCGCCCGGAATTTCAGGTCTCGACGGGCGACGTGGCGGCGATGCTGTCGCGGATCCAGCGCTTCGACCCGGTCGGCGTCGGCGCGCGCGACTTGCGCGAATGCCTCCTGCTGCAACTCGACGCGATGCCCGACGACACCTGCGGCAAAACGGTCGCGCGCCGGATCGTCAACGATCATCTCGAACGCTTGCCGAAGGTCGGCCCGGAAGGGTTGGCCGCCGAAATGGCCGCGCCGGAAGACGACGTCGCGCAAGGCCTGCATCTGGTGCGCTCGCTCGATCCGCGGCCCGGCTCGCAATTGGGCGGCATGAGCGCCGACACTTACGTCACTCCGGACTGCGTGATCTGGCGTCATCAAGGCATGTGGCGCGTGGGACTGGCCGGCAGCCAGCAGAAACTGACTATCCATCGCGGTTACGAAGCGATGATCCAGCACGCCAACGGCAGCGATGCCAGTTATCTGCGCGGGCGCCTGCAGGAAGCGCGGTGGATGCTCAAACACCTCGAAGCCCGCGGCGATACGCTGCTCAAAGTCGTGCGCTGTTTGGTGCGCCAACAGTCCGGCTTTCTCGAATTCGGCGCTCAAGCCTTGCGTCCGCTCACGCTGCGCGAAGTTGCCGCAGAGGTGGGGTTGCACGAGTCCACGGTGTCGCGCGCGGTCGCGCGCAAATACGCACTGACCCCGCGCGGCACGATGCCGCTGCGCAGTTTTTTCGCCTCGGGCATCAATACCGATGCCGGCGGCGAAGCGTCGAGCACCGCGATCCAATCGATGATCAAGCGCTTGATCGACGACGAGAACCCGCGCAAACCGCTGTCCGATGCCAAACTCGCCGACCGACTCAAAGCCGACGGCGTGCCCGTCGCGCGGCGCACGGTAGCGAAATATCGCGAGGCGATGAACATTCCCGCCTCGCACGAACGCGTGCGCATCGGCTGATTCCGGCGTTTTCGAACGTTTCGGCGAGGACTACGCCGATCGTCTCGAGCGGCGTGCCGAACGCCGCGAAAGATCGATAGAAAACACCCGTTATTTCAATCGCTTGCGCGCAATTTCGCCGGTTTTCCGTAGCGTCTTTCGCTAGATGAACCGCAGACCGCACGCGAACGCGACGATGGACTTGCGCCCTCGCGCCACTGCGCTACTCTGTGGACGAGCACCGCGCGTACGGCGCGATGCGATCATCCGGCCCGGCAACAAGAGGACATCGCCGATGCGTATCGAAACCCACGGCCACCAACTCGAAGTCACCCCCGCTCTGCGCGACTACGTCGAGACCAAACTCTCGCGGCTTTCCCGACATTTCGAACACCCGCTCGCGGTCCGCACCCAACTGAGCATCAAGAAACCGGCGCATTGCGCGGAAGCCACCGTGAACGTCTCCGGTCGCACCCTGCACGCCGACGCCAACGGACAAGATATGTATGCCGCGATCGACCTGCTGGCGGACAAGCTCGATCGTCTGCTGATGAAGCACAAGGAAAAGATGGTCGATCACCATCGCGGCCAAGGCCTCGGCGAAATCGACGTCTGAACGACGCCCGCAGCGCGTTTCGCGCTCGCCACCTCCGCGCCGACGCCGCCCGCGTCGGCGCGCCACCGAACCGATACGACTACGACCCGCAGCCGCGCTCGACGATTCGCCCGAGCGCGCCACCCACGCCGACCCCGCCATGAAAAGCACCAGCATCTCCGCGCGCGATCTGTTCGACCAGCACCAGGAGCGCCTGGGGCTGCGCTGGATGGCCGGTTCGCGCGGCGCCGATCGCGTCCTCGAAGCGGTGGATACCGTCGCCCGCCGGCCCTCGCTCGCCGGTTATCTCAACATCATCTATCCGAACAAGGTGCAGATTCTGGGCACCGAGGAATTGGCGTGGCTGGATGCGCTGGACTCGCGACAGCGGTGGGAGACCATCGCCAAGATCATCGAATTCCGGCCGTTGGCGATGGTGATCAGCAAGGACCAACCCTGCCCCGAAGACCTGCGCATCGCCGCGGAGGAATCCGACACCCCGCTGTGGTGTTCGCCGCGACGCGGGCACGAATTATTCAATCACCTGCAATACCACCTCGCGCGCAAACTCGCGCCGCAGATCACCGTGCACGGCGTGTTCATGGAGATCTACTCGATCGGCGTGCTGATCACCGGAGAATCCGGCGCCGGCAAAAGCGAATTGGCCTTGGAATTGGTGACGCGCGGCCATCGCTTGGTGGCTGACGACGCCCCCGAATTCACCCAGATCGCGCCGGACGTACTCGACGGCGCTTGTCCGGAACTGCTGCAGGATCTGCTCGAATTGCGCGGCCTGGGCATCTTGAACGTGCGCCAGATGTTCGGCGATACCGCGGTGAAGCGGAACAAATACCTGCGACTGATCGTGCATCTCACTCGCCCGCATCTGGAGCCGCAGGCCACCGGCACCGGTATGGAACGTCTGGTCGGCGATCTGGGCTCGCGCCGGCTGCTCGACTTGGACGTGCCGATGATCACCTTGCCGGTGATGCCCGGCCGCAACCTGGCGGTGCTCGCCGAAGCCGCCGCGCGTGCGCATATTCTGCGCATCAAAGGCGTCGATCCTGCGGCCGCGTTCATGGCGCGGCATTCGCACTTTTTGGAGCGCGCGCAGTGATGGTTTCGACTCATCCCGCGACCGCGTTCACGACGTCGAGCGGCATCGCATGAGCGCGACGACGCCCCCCGCGCGACCCGCCGACGCCAGCTTGATCGTCGTCAGCGGCATGTCAGGCAGCGGCAAATCGATCGCACTGCATACGTTCGAAGATCTCGACTACTACTGCGTCGACAATCTACCCGCGGAGTTGTTGCCCGAGTTCGTGCGCGGCGCCGCCGTCAAGAACGATTTGCCGTCGAAACTCGCGGTCGGCATCGATGTGCGCAATCGCCAAACCGATCTGTCGAAATTGCCGGAATGGCTGTCCCAGGTCGGCGCGCAGGGTCACGATCCCAAACTGGTGTTCTTCGACGCCAACGACGATGTGCTGCTCAAGCGCTTCGCCGAAACGCGGCGTCGCCACCCGCTGAGCCACCGCGGCTTGGCGCTGGCCGACGCGATCGCGCTGGAACGCGAACTGCTCAAACCGCTGCGTGCGTTGGCCGACATCGTCATCGACACCAGCGACACCAATGTTCATCAGATGCGGCGCCGGGTGATCACCGACCTGGGGCTCAGCAGCGATCAGTCGGTCTCGCTGTTGTTCGAGTCGTTCGCATACCGCAAAGGCGTGCCCGCCGATGCGGATTTCGTCTTCGATGCGCGCAGCCTGCCGAATCCGCATTGGGACGCGCGTCTGCGGCCGCTCTCGGGCCGCGATCGCGACATTCGCGACTATCTGGATGCGCAGCCGCAGGTCGCGGAATACGTGTCCCAGTTGACCGCATTCCTCGACACGTGGCTGCCGCGCATGCAAGCCGATACGCGCAGCTACATCACCGTCGCCTTCGGCTGCACCGGCGGCCGTCATCGCTCGGTGTACCTCGCCGAAACTTTCGCCGCGCACGCACGCGCCAACGGCTGGCGCGACGTGGCGACGTATCACCGCGAGTTGGAATAAGCCGGGCTGGCCACAAAAATTTCCATCGGGTGCGCCTGTGGCGCGCCGTTTTTTGCGATGCCGCCGACGCGGCACTGTGCGTCGATGCTCGAATCATCGCGCGATCGGCATCGAGTGCTTGGCATCGAGCGCTCGGCATTGATGTTTAGTCGCTAAAAAACAAAAAACGGTGCGCTTAAGCGCAACCTATAGCGCCGGCGTCTCCGCGACGGGCTTTTCCGTCTCGGGCACCGGCGCGCCGCGACAACTGCGGATTTCCCAATACCAGAACAGGAACCCCAGAAACGTAAACGCGGCCGAGGCCAGCGCGAGCCAACGGCGGTCGTGGCTGATCAACGGCGAAATCGCGCCCGCCACCGCCGACTGCAAGATCAAACTCGTGAACGACTGCAGCGACGAGGCCGCGCCGCGCTGACGCGGGTACATATCGAGAATGGCGAGCGTAAGGATCGGGAACACGATCGCGATACCCAAGGCATTGATCGCCATCGGCAGCACCGCCCACGGCGCGGTGGCTTGCCCCACCGCGAAGGTGTAAGCGAGATTCGCGACCGCGGCGATGCCGCAAATCGCAAAACCGATCGCGACGCTGCGCGTAGCGCTGACCCGGCCCGCCGTGCGCCCGGACACGAACGCGCCCAGCATCATGCCCGCGATGGTCGGCACGAAGAACCAACCGAATTGATCTTGCTCCAGCCGCAAATGCTCCATCACGAACACGGGCGCCGACGCGATGTACAGGAACAACGCGGCGAAATTGAAGCCACCCGCCGCCGCGAAACGCTGGAACCGCGGATTCAGCGCGATGTAGCGATGACTGCGCAACAAGCCGCGCGCGGAAGGCCGGAAACGCGCTTCGGGCGGATGCGTTTCGGGCAAACCGAACCACGTCGCCAGCCACAACAACACGGCGAACAGCACCAGAAACCAGAAAATCGCCGGCCAACGGTCCCAACCCAAGATCCAACCGCCGATGATCGGCGCCACCGCGGGCGCGATCGAAAAGATCATCGACACCTGACTCATCATCCGTTGCGCGGCGTCGCCGTGCAGCAAATCGCGGATCGCCGCACGGCCCACGATCAAACCCGCGCCGGCGGACACGCCCTGCAGCGCGCGGAACGCCAGCAAGGTGGGCAAATCGTCGGCCAAGGCGCAGCCGACCGACGCCAGCGCGAACACGGCCAAACCGCCCAGAATCACGCGCCGCCGTCCGATCGCATCCGACAGCGGCCCATGCACCAGACTCATCACCGCGTAGGCGACGAGATAGACGCTGACGGTTTGCTGCATCGCCAGCGTGTCGGCGCCGAACTGCGCGCCCATCTGCCGGAACGCCGGGAACATGGTGTCGATCGAGAACGGGCCGATCATCGCCAAGCCGCCGAGGATCAGCGACAAACGACCGAGCGAGGGGCGCTTCACGGCGAGGGCTCCCGCCGGTCGGGCGATGCCGGCGAGATGAATGCGGTCGGCGAGTTGGGCGAGACAAGCGAGGACACGGCGGCGATCGCGAAAGGCGCGTAAGCGCGGAAGGTCGGCATCGTTCCAGCATAACGCGTCGAGGCATTGGCCTCCCCCGCCGCCCACCCGGGACGCGTCTATCGGACAGGCTATAATCCCGGCCCACGGTGGGAGAAGCGGCCCGCTCGCTCCGAATCGCGGCTTCGGCCCGGTTTCGAGCGTGGGTTCGGCCGCTGCCGAAGGCGCAATCGCCCGAAATCGCTCAGGCTCCCTAACCATCGTGGTCCGAACACTCTGGAGAGATCGGCCGCTCGTGCGGTGGGTTGTCGTTCGACAGCCCGACAGACACGAAGCAGCGCCGGCGCCGAAGGGGCAAGACAGCGAGCGCGCGACGCGCCGATGTCCAAACTCTCAGGCAAAAGGACAGAGGGGTGAGCGGGGCTTTCGAGCGGCAATCGCCGCGAGCCCGCGAAGGTCCGCATGCCGCGAGGCTTGCGGGCCGGAACGAGCGCGACGGTCTGCCGACTGTCGTGCGACGTGACTCCATCTCACCTTCGGACGCCCAACTCATGACGCCTTCGCTTCGCGACCTCGAGCATCACGCCGCTTTCCTCGAACGCCACATCGGCCCGAACGACGCCGAAATCGCGCAGATGTTGCGCGCGGTCGGTCACGATTCGTTGGAGGCGCTGACCGATGCGATCGTGCCGGCCAGCATCAAATCCTCCGCCCCGCTGGCCTTGCCCGAAGCGATCACCGAAGTCGAAGCGCTGGCGAAAATTCGCGCGATCGCGACCAGGAACACGCCGTTCAAGAGCTTCATCGGTCAGGGCTATTACGGCACCCAGACGCCGAACGTCATCCTGCGCAATATTCTGGAAAATCCGGCGTGGTACACGGCCTACACGCCGTATCAGGCGGAAATTTCGCAGGGCCGCATGGAAGCGCTGATCAACTTCCAGCAGATGTGCGCCGATCTGACCGGCATGGAAATCGCCAACGCCTCGCTGTTGGACGAAGCGACCGCCGCGGCTGAAGCGATGACGCTGGCGAAGCGCTCCTCGAAATCCAAATCCAACGTGTTCTTCGTGTCCGAAGGCGTGCATCCGCAGACGCTCGAAGTGCTGCGCACGCGCGCGGAACCGCTCGGCATCGAATTGACGATCGGCGCGGACGCGCACGCCGCGAACGCCGACTGCTTCGGCGTGCTGCTGCAGTATCCCGATACGTTCGGCAAGATCAACGACTACAAAGCCCTGGCCGATGCCGCGCACGCGCGCGGCGCGCTGGTCGCGGTGGCGACCGATCTGCTCGCGCTCACGCTGATCGCCGCGCCCGGCGAATGGGGCGCGGACATCGTCGTCGGCAACTCGCAGCGCTTCGGCGTGCCGTTCGGCTTCGGCGGCCCGCACGCGGCGTTCATGGCTTGCCGCGACGCGTACAAACGTTCGATGCCCGGCCGTTTGATCGGCGTGTCGATCGACGCCGAAGGCAAGCCCGCGTATCGCCTCACCTTGCAAACCCGCGAGCAGCACATCCGCCGCGAAAAGGCCACGTCGAACATCTGCACCGCACAGGTGCTGCTGGCGGTGATGGCCAGCATGTACGCGGTCTATCACGGTGCCGAAGGCCTGGTGCGGATCGCGCAGCGCACGCATCGCTTCGCCGCGATCCTCGCCGCCGCTTTACGCAAAGAAGGCGTGCATATCGGCGGCGATTACTTCGACACGCTGCACGTCACCGGCGTGGACGCCGATGCCGTGCATGCGCGCGCGCAGGCCGAGGGCATCAACCTGCGGCGCATCGATGCGCGCAGCCTGGGCATCAGCCTCGACGAAACCACCACCCGCGACGATGTGATCGCGCTGGCGGCCTTGTTCGGCGCGGACGCCACCGACATCGATGGTCTGGACATCGACACCCACGATGCCTTGCCGCAATCGCTGCTCCGCACCAGCGCGTTCATGACCCACCCGGTGTTCAACACCCATCACAGCGAGCACGAATTGCTGCGCTACATGCGCGCGCTGGCGGACAAAGATCTGGCGATGGATCGCACCATGATCCCGCTGGGCAGTTGCACGATGAAGCTCAACGCCACCGCGGAAATGATCCCGGTGACGTGGCCGGAATTCGCGAACATCCATCCGCTGGCGCCGGGCGATCAAGCGCAGGGTTACGCGCAACTGATCGACGAACTGGAAGCGATGCTGGTCGAATGCACCGGCTACGACGCGGTGAGCCTGCAGCCGAACTCCGGCGCGCAAGGCGAATACGCCGGCCTGTTGGCGATCCGCGCTTACCATCGCGCGCGCGGCGAAGGCCATCGCGACATCTGCTTGATTCCCGAATCCGCGCACGGCACCAACCCGGCCAGCGCGCAGATGTGCGGCATGACCGTGGTGGTGACCAAATGCGATAGCAACGGCAACGTCGATGTCGAGGACATCCGCCGCAACGCCGAGAAATACGGCGAGCGCTTGGCCGCGATGATGATGACCTACCCGTCCACGCACGGCGTATTCGAAGAAGATGTTGTGGAGATTTGCGAGATCGTCCACGCGCACGGCGGGCAGGTGTACACCGACGGCGCGAACATGAACGCGCTGGTCGGCGTGGCGAAACCCGGCAAATGGGGTTCGGACGTATCGCATTTGAACTTGCACAAAACGTTCTGCATTCCGCACGGCGGCGGCGGCCCCGGCGTCGGCCCGTGCGCAGTGAAAGCGCATCTGGCGCCGTTCCTGCCGAAAACCTTCGATGGCGAGGGCAGCGTCGGCATGGTCAGCGCCGCCAGTTTCGGCAGCGCCAGCATCCTGCCGATCAGTTGGATGTATATCGCGATGATGGGCCGCAACGGCCTGCGCCGGGCCACGCAAGTCGCGCTGCTCAATGCGAACTACATCGCCAAGCGCCTCGCGCCGCATTACGACACGCTCTATACCGGCCGAAATGGCTTGGTGGCGCACGAGTGCATCCTCGATCTGCGCCCGCTAAAAGACGCCACCGGCGTGAGCGCCGAAGACGTCGCCAAGCGTTTGGTCGATTTCGGTTTCCACGCCCCGACCCTGAGCTTCCCGGTCGCCGGCACGCTGATGGTGGAGCCGACCGAGTCCGAATCGAAGCACGAACTCGACCGTTTCATCGACGCGATGATCCAAATCCGCGACGAAATCCGCGCGATCGAAGACGGCCGCCTCGACCGCGAGGACAACCCGTTGAAGCACGCGCCGCACACCGCGACGGCGGTCTCGGCCAGCGAATGGACCCACGCCTACCCGCGCGAATTGGCCGCGTTCCCGCTGCCCTCGCTGAAACTGCAGAAATACTGGCCGCCGGTGGCGCGCGTGGACAACGTCTACGGCGACAAGAACGTGATGTGCGCGTGCATCCCGGTGGATGCGTACAAGGAAGCCGCGGACGCCTGATCGGCGACGGCCCGCGCCCCCTGGGGACGGTCTGAACAACGCCTTCCTGGCGTCGTTCAGACGTCGCGAGCCCGGCACATGTCCGGGCTCGCTCCCGCCGGTTCAAGCACTTGCGTGCTTGAACCGCGAGCGCAGCCATGACGGCTGCGTCGACAACCCGCGAGGCGCGGAGGCTCCGGACTTGGGCCGGGGCCGGAGGCACGGTCGCACGCGGCGACAATGCCGCAGGCACCCGCCCATTCGCCGATCTTCGCGTATGGCCCTCGGGCGTCCTCCGAAGCGTGACCGGCGCGCGGCGGGCGCCCTGTGCGCGTCCATCGGGCCGGGATTTCCCTCGACGCCCGGAAACGACTAGATTAGGTGACAGCGATCTTACAGACCGGCCCGGGGGACGGACCGGGCGCCATGGCGCCCTGCCGGTGGGGATCGCACATTCACATTCGAATTCCCGGGGAGGGATCAGCATGCCCGCACGCGCGAAGCTCAGCGCCAATCGTCTTTGTCTCGCCCTTCTGGCCGCCATGGCGCTGCCGGTGGCCGCGCAAGACGCCGCCACCGCCAGCGAGACCACCGATGGGGTCAAGACGCTGGACCGGATCTCCGTAACCGGTACGCGCATCAAGCGCGCCGAAGTCGAAGAGTCCCTGCCGATCACCTCGTTCAGCAGGGAAGACATCGATCGGCAAGGCATCACCTCGGCAGAACAACTGCTGATGACGCTGAACATCGCCGGCAACAGCTCCGACAACCTCGCCAGCAACGCCGGCATCGTCAACGAAGAACAGCGCGGCAACAACGGCGTGTCCGGCGCCAACCTGCGCGGCCAAGGCGCGGACGCCACGCTGGTGCTGCTGAACGGTCGACGCGTGGCCACTCACGGCCTGAAGGGCCGCTCGGTGGATCTCAACGCGATCCCCTTCGCGGCGATCGAACGCGTCGAAGTGTTGCGCGACGGTGCGTCCGCGATCTACGGCACCGACGCCATCGGCGGCGTGATCAACTTCATCACCAAGCGCGATTTCCAGGGCGGACAAGCTTCGGCGTTCGTGGACGTCACCGAGGAAGGCGGCGGCAACGTCTATCGCGGCAGCGTGCTGTTCGGCAAAGGCGATATCGACACCGACGGCTGGAACGCGTTCGGAACCCTCAGCTACAAGCGCAACACCATCCTGCGTGGCAGCGACCGCGACTTCTCCGACACCTTCCAGCCCGATCGCGGCCTGTCGCCGGATACGCGCGGCACCCCGTTCGCCACCGT
Source organism: Lysobacter sp. (assembly GCA_020852215.1). Lineage (GTDB taxonomy): Bacteria > Pseudomonadota > Gammaproteobacteria > Xanthomonadales > Xanthomonadaceae > Lysobacter_I. Next base: position 21,234 of record JADZBF010000007.1, read on the forward strand.
GTTCAGCCTGGGCAGCACCGGCGTGGGCGCCAGCAGCCTGCTCCGTAACGGCGTGCTCGACCCGTCCGTCGGCACCACCCGCCTGACTGCGGTGAACATCTTCAATTTGCCCGGCGCCGAAGGCTGCGAGGCCGCCGGTCCGGACATGGGGCCGTACGGCTATCGGTTGTGGAACTCGCCGGCCTCGCGTTACGCCTGCGCCTGGGATTACCCGGCCGCGGCGGTGATCCAGCAGCCGCAAGACAGCTTGGACTTCATCGGCCGCGCGACCTATCGCTTCGGCAGTTCGCACGAAGCCTATGTCGAGTTGACCGCTTCGAAGGTAGAGGTGGCGAAAACCTTCGAACCGAACCAAATTTCATCGAGCACCTCCACTGCGCTCACGGCGCTCGGCCCGACCACGTGGTACCCGCGCAATGCGCTGACCCAAGTCACCTACGACACGGTCTACGACGCGCTGGCGGCGTATTTCGGCGCCGGGCAGCTCGGCGCGCGCGGCACGCCGATCGCCTATCGCTGGCGCTGCATGGCCTGCGGCTCGCGTCAGATCGAAACCACCACCAACTCCTACCGTTTCGTCGCCGGCATCGGCGGCGACCTGGGCGGCAATTTGTTCGAAGGCTGGAGCTACGACGCCGGCTTCACCCGCGCGAGCAGCGAATCCGAATCCACGCTCGGCAGCGGCTTCCATTACACCGATCAACTCAAACAGATATTGGGTAGCGGCTTGATCAATCCGTTCCTGGCGCCGGGACAGAGCCAGTCCCCGGAAGCGATGGCCGCGCTCGAAGCGGCATCCGCCCGCGGCGTGAAGCTCTACGGCGGCGAATCGATCGTGACTTCGCTCGATGCGTCGATCACCGGCGATCTGGGCTTCTTCAGCCTGCCCGGCGGCAACGTCGCGATGGCCGCGGGCGTCGATCTGCGACGCGAAGAGTTCCATTTCAACGGCGACCAGCGCACCGATCGGCGCCCGGTGTTCAACGCACCGTTCGACGACGCCAACGCGCTCGACGACGTCAGCCGCGACATCAAGGCCGTCTACGTCGAATTCCAGTTGCCGATCCTCAGCAACCTCGACCTGAATCTGGCCGGTCGCTACGACGATTACAGCGGCTTCGGCGGCAGCACCAATCCGAAAGTGTCGTTCAAATATCGGCCGTTCGATTGGCTGCTGTTCCGCGGCGCCTACAGCACCGGCTTCAAAGTGCCCAGCTTCAACCAGCTCTTCAACGGCGTGAGCGAAGTGCAATACACCGGCTTGGATTTGGCCGACCCGTCCACCTGCCCCGACGGCATCGCCCGCTCGACCGTCCCCGGCTGCGAAACCATTCGCCCGGTCGAACTGTTCGGCGGCAAGGAAACGCTGGAGCCGGAAGAATCCACGCAGAAAAGCTTCGGTTTGGTGTACTCGCCGATGAACCAGTTCAATATCGCGCTGGACTGGTGGGAAATCGAACGCGTCAACACCATTCGTTCGGCGCCGCGCGACGTGCTGATCAGCAACTACGATCTGTTCAAAGACAACTGGATCCGCGATAGCAGCGGCGAAGTGATCGCCATCGATCGTCGCTTCATCAACTCCGGCGGTAGCCGGATGCGCGGCATCGAACTGGACGCCAACATCAGCGGCGAACTGGCCGGCGGCCGTTGGAAGATCAACCTCAACGGCAGCTACATCCACCAATTCCAGACCAAGGCCCTGGAGTCGCTGCCGTATTCGACCAATCGCGTCGATCGCTACGTGCGCTACTTCAACCTGCCGGTCTCGTGGAAGCACACGCTGAATTTCAGCTACACCCGCGGCGACTGGTCGCACAACCTCAGCCAGATTCATCGCGACGGCTACTACGACGAACCGCCGATCAGCGTGGCGAACGGGACTTTCGTCCCCGCCGGTTGGAAGCCGCGCGTGGACAACTACACCACGTACAACTACAGCGTGACGTGGTCGGGCATCGAGGATTTGAAGATCGGCTTCGGCATCAAGAACCTGCTCGATCAAGACCCGCCGTTCACCGCGCACATGAACGACTTCGCCGCGGGCGCCGCGTGGGAACCGCGTATCGCCGATCCGCGCGGTCGCGCTTACACGCTGCTGGTCGAGTACAAGTTCTGGTGATCGATGCCGTGTGATCGTTGCGGGTCTTGCGCCCGCGCAAGCAAGCGATCGGATCGATGAAAGCAGCGACAAAAAAGCAGGCCCCGCATGTCGGGGCCTGCTTTTTTTCGGCAAAAAAACGGCTGGCTTCAAAAAGCGGCGGGCTTCCCCGCGGTTTTTTCGTGGCCTGTGACCGCCTTCGATGCGCTCACTCTTTCGCCGGCTCTTCCGGATAGGGCTCCGCCACGATGCTCGGACATTTCCTGCACTGGAACCACACGCCCTGCGAAATATTGTAGGAATTGACCATATTGGTCAGCGTGTAGGGACCTGTGATCTGCGCCCAAGCCGAGACGCCGTAGGCTTTCTTGCAAACCCGATCGGTCGCATGGAACGCGACATAGGCATGCGGATCCACCACGCCTGCCGGCACGCCATACGTATTCCACCACGCCTGCAACTGCACAGGGCTCAAATACCGGCCCGGGCCGACGTTGACCGGGCTGTTCGGCCAACACGGCGGAACCGCGAGCGCGGGCACGACACAACCGAACATCAACATCGCTGCGAGTAACCATCGTTTCATTTCGATACTCCTTGGCTTTCGTGAATCGGAATCCCGTTCTCCATCCGACTCGGATGGCTCGGGGCGTTACAACGACCGCACTGCGGATCGAGAGCTCGTTCGCGTCCGACGGCGCTCGCGCGCAATGCGTTCGCTCCGACTCGGTTTGGTAGACGCTCGATCGCGCAGATGGGTTCGATAGAACGTCCGCGACGATGTCGCGGACGTTCGTTTCGCGGGGAGCGCGAGACTTACGGCAGCGTGGCCGTCACCGTGGTCTCCACCAAGTTGAAGCCGGCCCAGTGATGGCAGGTACGGCTATAGGTCGCACCGTTGGCGGGCACCGTCGTCGGCAACGTGAAGTAGTTGCCCTGCGGCGTCGTGCCGGTCTGGTAGAAGACGCCGTTGGTGGCGCCGTACTCGACGACATTGCCCTGCTGCGACCCCAGCACGTGCTCGACTTCGTACTGTTCGATCATCGTCCCGTTGCGGAACGTCTGACAGGTCGCGCCCAGGAACGGATGCTGCAAGTTCTGGCCGTTCGGGTCGCCGTCGGTGATCGCGTAGTGGTTCAGCGTGAAGCCGCCCGCGCCGTTCGGAATGAAGCTCAGGCACTGCTGTCCCCACACCGTCCCGTTCGTCGCGGCATCGGTATCGCAGCGCACGATGGGCTGCAACACGACGTTCGCCCCGGTGTACTTGAGGAAGGCTTCGTACTGGCTGCTCGCGCCGCAGTTGGTGTTCAATCGCACGCGCACCTTGTAGATGCCCGTGTTGTACGGCGCCCCCGGCGTGATCAGGAAGTAGATGCTGCCTGCCGCCACCGGGGTCACCGGGACGTTGCCGCTGGTGTAGACCGGCACGGTCGAGCCTTGGGGGAACAATTGGATCGTTGCCGTCGCACTGGTGGCGCCGACCGTGGTCCAACTGAAACCAACGCGGATGTTCACGCTGGTCTGTTTGGCCTCGAAGATGGTGACGCTGGCGGCGCACTCCGGACCGGCGCCATCTTTAAACGGAGAAATTTGCGCGAACGCCGGCAACGCCACCGCGAAGGCGGCGAAAGCCGTCATCGCGAGCGCGATGGTACGTAGGAAACGAGGCATGGGGCGCCGAGCGGCGCTGTGTCGATTGGCGACGCTTGAACGAAACATATTCATAACTCTCCTTGTCTGCTGAGAATGTGCGAGAACGCCCGAGTCCGGTCGCGATACTGTTCGCCGCCTCCGCGGTCGATGCTCCGGGATGTTCGTCTGTTCGTTTCGAAGACTTTTTAAGCGCGGCGGGAATGAGCCCGCCGCGCCTTTCTGCATGGCGCTCTCCGCGCGAACGCGGCGGCGCTTGCTGGCGGCGATGACCGGCAGCGCTTACTTGTCGTCGACAGGAACCGGTACGGCGATCACGCCCGAGCATTTCTTGCATTGGAAGTACACGCCGTTCGCGATCGTGCCGTTCGTCGTGTTCGTGAGCGCATAAGGCCCTGTGATCTGCGCCCACGCAGAAGCGCCGTACAGCGCTGCGCAACGCTCGTGAGTCGCATGGAACGCCACGTAGTAATGCGGATTCGAGACGTTGGTCGGGATCGTATGCGTGTTCCACCACGTCGAGAGTTGAGCGAAGCTGAGGTATTGCTGCGGGCCGACAGTCACCACCGAGCCCGGATAGCAGGGCCGTTGAGCCTCTGCGGCCGACACGGCGCCCAACACGAGCAACACCGACAAAAGCAAACGTTTCATTGCGAAACTCCTTATGAGACCAGCCTGTTGATTTTCCGAATAGCGTCGTCGTCGACGCTGGCGGCAGTCTAGGTATCTGTCCGGATGGCTGGCAGGCCGCATCGCCCCGATTTCGGCCGAAATCGGGAAAAGAACCCTATTTCTTCCCGAAACGGTCACCGAATCGCCCGCATTCGGAGCCTCCTCGGGCGCGAAAAAAGGCTTCCTTCGCCCGCTTTGCGCGGACGATGCGCGAAGCTCGCGGGCGGGTGCGCCTCGCGAACCCGCTCGGTCGAATCAGCCTCGCCGCCAGAGCAACATGCGATTGTTCGCCGGCATGGCGACATCGGCGACGGGTCGCAGCCCGGCCTTCTCCGCCAAGGCGCACA
>JADZBF010000008.1 GCA_020852215.1 Lysobacter sp.
GAGGAAGCGCAGGCGCTGCAGCGGCTGATCGACGAATTCGACCTGACCCACGCCGCCGCCGCCGAAGCCGTCGGCCGCTCGCGCACCGCGGTGACGAATCTGCTGCGCCTGCTGGAACTGCCGGCGGAACTGCGCGCGATGGTCGAATCCGGCGCGCTGGAAATGGGCCACGCGCGCGCGTTGCTGGCGCTGGCGCCGGCCGCGGCGGTCGCGCTCGGCAAGCAGGCGGCCGCGCAGGAGTGGTCGGTGCGCGAGGTCGAGCGCCGGGTGCAACTGCTCGGCGCGGGCCGCGTACCGGGCAAGGCCAGGCCGGCCGCGACCAGGGCTTCGCCCTCGGCCGACATCGCCTCGCTGCAGCGCGAGCTGGGCGAAGCGCTGGGCACGCGCGTGGACGTGCAGCCCGGTCGCGGCGGACGCGGCAAGCTGGTGATCCACTACAGCGATTTCGACATGCTCGACGGCGTCCTGGAACGCCTGCGCAACAAGCCTTGAGGCCACGCGACGCATGAGCGCAGCACCGCAACTTTCGGTCGTCGTCCCCGTGTACAACGAGGAAGGCAACGTCGCGCCGCTGGTCGGCGAGATCGTCGCCGCGCTGCGCGGGCGCTGCGATTTCGAGATCGTCTACGTCGACGACCTCTCGCGCGACGGCACGCTCGGCGTGCTGCGCGGGCTCAAGGCCGGGGTGCCGGAACTGCGCGTGGTCCGCCACCTCAGCAACAGCGGCCAGAGCGCCGCGGTCCGCACCGGGGTCAAGGCCGCGCGCGGCGCGTGGATCGCGACCCTGGACGGCGACGGCCAGAACGACCCGGCCGACATCCCCAGGCTGCTCGCCGAGCGCGAACGCGCCGATCCGGGCGTGAAGCTGTTCGCCGGCTGGCGGGTCGACCGCCAGGACTCGGGCAGCAAGCGCTGGGCCTCGAAGTGGGCGAACGCGATCCGCAGCCGCATGCTGAAGGATTCGACGCCCGACACCGGCTGCGGCATCAAATTGTTCGAGCGCGCCGCTTTTCTCGATCTGCCGTATTTCGATCACATGCATCGTTATCTGCCGGCGTTGATGCAGCGCGCCGGTTGGAAAACGATCAGCGTGCCGGTGAATCATCGCCATCGCGCCAGCGGCGTGTCGAAGTACAACAACCTCAATCGCGCGCTCGTCGGCCTGCGCGATCTGCGCGGCGTCGCGTGGCTGATCGTGCGCAGCAAGCGCACGATGACCGAGGAGCTGTGAGCATGGACCCCGTCGTCGCCGATGTGATGAATTCGCCGATCCCGTGGCTGGCATGGACCGGGTTGCACGCCTCGCCGTGGAAACTGATCGGCCTCACCGGCGCGCTGATGTTCGGCGGCCGTTGGCTGGTGCAATTCGTCGCCAGCAAACGCCAGGGCAAGCCGGTGATCCCGCGCCTGTTCTGGTACATGAGCATCATCGGCAGTTTGATGACGCTCAGCTATTTCGTCTTCTCCTCGAAACAAGACTCGGTCGGCATCATCCAGAACCTGTTCCCAGCGTTCACCGCTTGCTACAGCCTGTATCTCGACATCAAGCATCGCGGTTGGCATCGGGACCGCAACAGCCACTGAGGCCGTCCATCGAACGGCTCGTTCGCGCCGAACGTCTTGTTTCGCGCGCTTTGCGGTACGCCGCGCGCGCCGATTGGTGTAGTCTCGCCTCGGCCTCTGGGGAGAGGCATCGACGAACCGAGGGCATCATGGCGCGCTGGCGACGTTGGGGCATCGTGGGAATCGTGGCGGCCGCGGGGGCCGTACCGGCGATGGCTTGGGCGCAAACGGCCACCGCCGAGACAGCCATCGCCGAGATCGTGCATTCGGTCTGGATCGCGACCTGCGCGGGCTTGGTGCTGATGATGCAACCGGGCTTCGCGCTGCTGGAGAGCGGGTTCTGCCGCGCCAAGAACGCGGTCAACGTGATCATGAAGAATTTCACCGACTGCGCCATCGCCTCGCTGGCGTATTGGGCGGTCGGTTTCGGCCTGATGTTCGGCACCAGCTATGCGGGCATGGTCGGCACCAGCGATTTCTTTCCCGGTGGCGACGGCGCGTCATTGGTGAACGTGCTGTACCAAACCTTCTTCGCCGCCACCGCCGCCACCATCATCAGCGGCGCCGTGGCCGAGCGCATCCGCTTCGTGCCGTATCTGATCGGCAGCGCGATCATGGTCTGCGTGATCTACCCGTTGTACGGCGCCTGGATTTGGGGCGGCACCGCCGAAGCGCCGGGTTGGCTGCGCGGCATGGGTTTTCTCGACACCGCCGGCGGCGCGGCTGTGCACACCATCGGCGGCTTCACCGCGCTGGGCGCATTGGTGGTGCTGGGGCCGCGATTCGGCCGGTTCTCGCGCACCGGCGAAGTCCGCGAAATTCCCGGGCATAACCTGCCGCTCGCCGCGTTGGGCGCGTTTCTGCTGTGGGTGGGTTGGCTGGGCTTCAACGGCGGTGCGGTGGATCCGGATTTCAAGGATCTGGGTCGGATCGTGCTCAACACCCATCTCGGTGCCGCTGCCGGTGTGCTCGGCGCGATGGTGACGCTCGCGATCCATCGCCGTCCGTTGCTGATGTCGGCGGTGATCAACGGCGCGCTGGGCGGATTGGTCTCGATCACCGCAGGCGCGAAGTACATCGATCCGGCGTTTGCGGTGATCGTCGGTTTGGTCGGCGGCATGATCTGCGTGGTCGGGCCCGCGGTCCTGCAGCGCATGAAGATCGACGATGTGGTGGATGCGGTCTCGGTCCACGGCTTTTGTGGGCTTTGGGGCACGATCGCCACCGGCATGTTCATGCGCGACCGATTGTTCGATCCACAGCAGATCGGCATACAGGCGCTGGGCGCCGCGGTGGCCGCCGTGTGGGCGTTCTCGATCGGCTGGTTGCTCTACAAACTGCTGGATATGACGCTCGGCGTGCGCGCCAGCACCGAACACGAACAGCGCGGCCTCGACTACACCGAACACTACGAGATCGGTTACGGCGAATTCATGGCAGCGCGCACGCATCGCGATCTTGGCGGCGAGAACTGAGCATGTCCGGCGCGGACGGCAAACTCGGTTTGAACTACCGGCGCCGCGTGATCTATCGCGCGTTGCAGGAAACCTTTCGCGACCCGCAAGTCGTGCGCGGCTATTTCGAGCGGTGGCAGCGCGATCACAGTCACGAGGCGCATTTCGTCGTGACCCGTTTCGCCGCGGTGGTGGCGAAAGAGGCCGAGTTCGATGCGCAACAGAAGTCGCAGTTCCAGCGCAGGTTGTTTCAAGGGCTGACGCAGTCTTACGACACCCTGCCGCGCGTGCCGGACGGGTGGATCGTCGAGGCGCCGGAAAGCGCCGAACCGCCGGTCGCCGCTGCGGTTTCGCCAATGCCGGACACGGCTTCGAACGTCTCTCCGAGCGCGCCCTCGAACCCGCCGGTCGCGATGCCCGAAGCGAATCCCGCTGCGCAGACGACGCTGAGCGTGACCTCGCCGGAACGCATCGTGTTCGCCGCGTTCGCGCAACCGCTGTGCGCGGCGATTGTGGCCAAAGCCGATCGACACCCCGGCGTGCTGCGGCAAGCCGTCGGCGACCTGTCCGGCGGCGAGACCGACCACGAACGCGCGTTGATGGAGCGGTTCCGTTTGTGGGCGGAAACGCGGTTTCGCATGGAGGCGCTGCCGCCGCTGCGGCATGCGGACGAATTGCGCGCCTTCGCGCACGGCTTGTATCTGCTGGCCGCCGATCTGATCGGCCCGATGCAAGCCGATCGCTTATTGGCCGATGCCTCGCTCGCGGCCGGGCGGTTGCCCGAAGCGGCGCTGTTTTCGCCGCAATTACTGCTCTGACGGACGCTCGAAACTCTCGCGACTCGCGCGTGTTTCGAGCCGCGAGTCGGGTGTCGCCGGCGAACTGTTGTTCGATGACCCACCCCGCGCACCCGGTCGAAACCGAGTGCGTGGGGGCGCTCATGGCGAACGGTCGTCGCGAAGGATGGCCGCGAAGAGCGATCGCGCGCGAACGCGATCGCTCCATATCACTCCATGTCCTTCGATCGAATGCTATCGCACGCTCGATAACGACATCGTTTACGGCCCGATCCCGCAGCACAGCGCCGCCGGAATCGTGGCGCGCGGCAGCGGGTTCAACGGTGCCGACGGCGTGATCCAGGTGGGCGCCACCGTCAAAGCCGTGAAAGGCGTCATCGCGGTGATGACGCCGCTCCAGGGCACACTGCACAAGGTCTTCATGCCGCTGAAGCCCATGCGCACCGAGTAACCGTCGAGCGGGTCGTTCAAACCATCCCAATTGCTGGTGGTGGCGCCGACGAAATGCGCACCGTTGCTGCTTTCGGCGACATCGGCCACGGTCTCGCTGCCCGCCAAGCCCGCGCCCTGCGTGCCGTAACGTTGCCCGGTGTAGCCGCCCACGGTGTAGGCGGTGAGTTGGATCGGCACCATCAAATGCGTCCACACGTCCCGGCTGTTGGTGCCCAGGAAGGCGCCGGTGATGTTGCCGGCGATCAGCAACTGTCCGCTCGGCACCGTGCCGAACGTGGTGGCGCGCGTGGTGGTCACCGCTTGCGCGGTCTCGCTTTCGTTGGGCGAGCCCCAATGCACCTGACGCTGCAGCCCGCAGCCGGTGCTGCGATAGCTGGCGACGAAGGCCTGCGGCAATGCGGTGCTGGAAACGCGGGTTTCGCCCACGGCGGTGAACCCGGGTGCGATCGTGGTGCCCGACGCGCCGTGACGGGTAATGTCGTTGAAGCGCGACAGACCTTGCCCCCGCAATTGCGAGCCGCAGATGAAATTGCCGTTGTTGCCGTCGATCTGGAAGATCGCCGTGTTGTTGCCGTAACTGCCGGCCACCACCAGGTTATCGGCGAGCGACGGCGTTTCCACCTCGGCGATCCCTCGGCCGGTCAACACCGCAGTGCCGGTGGGGACCACGTAATCGCGCATCCAAATCAGCGCACCGTTGTTTCTCACGCGTGCGACGCGCACGAAGTTCGTGGTGCCGGTGCTGTACTCGGCCAATGCGATCAGATCGCCCGGCGCCGTATTGAACGCGGCGTCGCCGGTAGTGGCGCGAATGATGTCCCAGGCGGTGTGTTTGCCGGCGGTGGTGCCGTAGCTGCGATGCCAGACCATGTTGCCGTTGCAATCGATCTTGCTGATGGTCAGATGGGTTTGTATCGGTGTGGTGAGGGTGTCCCACGTACCGACGACGGCGAAGCCGGTGCCGTCGGTGTATTCGACGATGCCGCGCCCTTCTTCGGAACGGCCGCTGTCGTAGCTGAAGCGCCACGGCCCGGCGACGGGGTTCGCGGTGTCCTTCCGCTCCACCACCATATTGTTGAACCCGGCCGCAGCCGTGGGCGCGGTTTGCGTGCCTGTCGCCACTTGGCCCCCGCCCGTACAGAACTGCACATCGGCGACGCCGTGCAATTGTTCGCGGTGCGGGTTGAGGCCGGAATAGACCTCCCAACTGGCGTTGGCGGCGAAGGATGCCGATCCGACGACGATGCCGGCGACGATCGGGCCGAGGGCCAGAGAAAGCGGGCGACGCCCGCGAGCGTTGCGTGTTGCGTTCATGTTATCGATATCCTTGAACGTGCGATTCTTCGCGTTCCATGTTCAGGCGACCCGATCGACGACCGGAGTCGCCCCTGTGTGGCCGGCATCCGCGCCGGCTCGAAATCAGCCTACACCTGCGGCGCTGCCCGGCGCGCATCGCGACGACGAGCGGGGGAACGAGCGGGCGAAAACGTCGCGTCGCGTTCAGCCGGCGCGGTCGCGCCGCACTGCGCGCAGGACAAGATATGTCGCCACCAACAGCGCCAACGCAATACCAATTGCCGTCCATTCCTGCGCGTTCAGCGTGGCGGTGATCGCCAGCATCGCCAGCAGCGAGATGGCGGGGATCAATGCACCACCGGGCAGCACGAACGGCGGCGCGTCGTCCTGGCGCAGATCGATCCGCTGCGCGCGCCACGCCGCGAGCGCGACGAAGCCGTAGGTCAAACAGATCGCGCCGCCGGAGATCAGCGCCAACGTATCGAACGTGCCGCCCAGCGCCAGCGCCCACGCCAACCCCGCATGCGTGATCAGCGCCAGCAGCGGCACGCGATGGGTCGCGGTGACGCGACCGAACGCGCGCGGCAAATAGCCGTCGCGACCCAACGCGAACACCAGCCGCGATGTGCCCAGCAGATTGCCCAACATGAAACCCGCCATCGACACGCAAGCGGTGATGAGCAGCGCGACGCGGCCCGGTCCCCACAGCGCGCCCGCGGTGTCCGCCACCGGCACGCCGCTTTCGCCGAGCTTCGCGCCCAGCACGCCTTGCCCGACGATCTGCAGTCCGAGATACAGCAACACCACGAGCGCGATCGCTGCGATCGTCGCGCGCGGCACGTTGCGCGCCGGGTCGCGCAATTCGCCCGACGGCACCAACGCCGTTTCCATGCCGGAGTAGGCGAACATCACCAACACCATCGACGCGCCGAGCGCGGAGATCGACGGCACATCGCCGAACGCGAAACTCACGTTGTTCCAATCGACGAACCACACGCCGATGAAGGCCAACAGGAACAGCGGCGTCAATTTGATCGCGGCGAGTACCGCCACCGCGCGCGCGCCGAGTTTCACGCCGAACGCATTGAGCGCGAACAGCAGCAGATACAAGACGGTCAACAACGCGATGCGAGGCCCGGGTTCGCCGAACACCGGCATCAGATTCGCCATCTGCACCGCGAACGCGGCGGCGACGCCCGCGCTGGACGCGACGTTGCTGATCCACATCAGCGCGCCGGCCACGAAGCCCGCGAACGGCCCGAACACCGCGGTCAAATACGTGTACGGGCCGCCCGTCGCGCGGGTGCGGCTGCCGATCGCGGCGAAACACAAGGCCACCGGCACGATGGCGAAGGCGCCGGCGATCAACGCCAGCGGCGCTGCCGCACCCATGCCGGCCGCCAGCGAAGACGGCATCTTGAAGATGCCCCCGCCGACGATGACGTTGATCACCGCCGCAGTGAGGGCGAAGGTGCCGACGGCGCGGATCAGCGCGGCATCGCCTTGCAGACGGGACGAATCGGTCGAGGTGGGGGTTGAGGGCATGACGGCACCGCAGCGACGGAAGCGCGCAGACTCGCACGCCGACGCCCGGTTTGACGAGTCCGTCGAGGCTTCGGGGAATATCGCGCACTTGTAGGAGCGCCGGCAGGCGCGATCAGCCAGAGGTTTTGTGGGAGGGCCGGCAGGCCCGATCGAGCAGAGGCTCTTGTAGGAGCGCCGGCAGGCGCGACCGAAGATTCGAAGCTCGCCGCGATGTGTCGGGGCCCGCTCGCGCCTCCCGGCCCTCCCACAACAACCCTAGCGGTCGCGCCTCCCGGCGCTCCTACAACGACATCGGCGAACACCACATCAGCGCTTCGGTTAGCATCGCCCGCAGCCCTCCGGAGTGGGAAGGCTGGCCCGATCAGCCAGAAGTCTTTGTGGGAGGACCGGCAGTCCCGATCGAGCAGAGGTTTTTGTAGGAGCGCCGGCAGGCGCGACCGAAGATTCGAAGCTCGCCGCGATGTGTCGGGGCCGCTCGCGCCTCCCGGCGCTCCTACAGCGACATCGGCGAACACCGCCTCAGCGCTTCGGTTAGCATCGCCCGCAACCCTCCGGAGTGGGAAGTCCGGCATGCCCGATCAGCCAGAAGTCTTTGTGGGAGGACCGGCAGGCCCGATCGAGCAGAGGTTTTTGTAGGAGCGCCGGCAGGCGCGACCGAAGATTCGAAGCTCGCCGCGATGTGTCGGGGCCCGCTCGCGCCTCCCGGC
>JADZBF010000009.1 GCA_020852215.1 Lysobacter sp.
TCAGCGCGTCCATCGCCGCGATCGGGCGCGTTTCGCTGGCGCGGTATTGTTCGGCCCAACGCCGCAGTTGACGCTCGAAATAATTACCGGGTTTGCCGTAATCGGCGAGCCCGACCGACGCGGGATCGATCGCATGCAGCGCGGCCAAGGCATCGATGATCGCGGTGTAGATCGCGCCGCGTTCGGCCGGCGTTTGGTCGGGCAGCGACGGATCCCAAAAAATGCGGCCGTCGACGAACGCCATCAGATAGAACATCGAACCGACGATCGATTCGTCTTCGCACAGATGCAGCGGCTGCGCCACCGGCACCTGCGTGCCGTGCAGCGCTTGCAGCACGCGAAATTCGCGATCCACCGCATGCGCGGACGGAAGGAGTTTTCCGGGCGGTTTGCGCCGCAGTACGTAGGCGCCACTGGCCGCGTCGATGCGATAGGTCGGATTGGATTGGCCGCCCTTGAATTTGGTGGCGGTGAGTGGGCCGCGAAAGCCTTCGACGTTCGCTTCGAGGTAAGCGGCTAGTGGTTCCACGGGCAGGTCGAGCGGATGGGTCATCTGCGTTCCTTCGAAATCGAAGCTGTAGGAGGGGCGTTAGCCCCGAGTTGTGCATGGCAAGTGGAGACGAATGATGTGTTGGCGTATCAATTGGTTAGAAGCTATCTCAAAATCGAAACACCCACGATTTCAACCGTCATCCCGGCGAAAGCCGGGACCCCGGTTAAGAAAACAGGACCAAAAGCTGGGTTCCGGCTTTCGCCGGAATGACGATATCGAGCCGATCCGTTTCTCCGCTGATTTTGAGATAGGTTCCAGGCATGGATGGAGTGGGTGGGAAGAGCGTCGGGGCTGAAGCCCCTCCTACGAAGTGCTGCATCGCGCGCGGCGCGATGGCATCAGCCTTTCAGCATCGACCGCGCGAGCGCGGCGATATGCACTTCGTCCGGGCCGTCGGCCAAACGCAGCGAACGCGCGCCGGCATACGCTTGCGCCAGGAAATGATCCTGCGATAAACCGCCCGCGCCGTGCATTTGCATCGCGCGGTCGATCACCGCGCAGGCCATGCGCGGCGCGACGATCTTGATCATGCCGATCAAATCCTTCGCGCCTTTGTTGCCGTACGCGTCCAGCGCCGCGGCGGCGTGCAGCGTGAGCAAGCGCGCCTGTTCGATCTCGCAGCGCGAAAGCGCGATCGCTTCCTGCGCCATGCCGTGTCCGCCGAGCGGGCGACCGAAGGCGTGCCGCGTGCGCGCGCGTTCGATCATCGCGTCCAACGCGCGTTGCGCGAGGCCGATCGAACGCATGCAGTGATGGATTCGCCCTGGCCCCAGCCGCGCCTGCGCGATCTCGAAACCGCTGCCGGATTCGCCCAACAAATTCGCGACCGGCACGCGCACGTGATCGAATTCGATTTCGACGTGGCCATGCGGCGCGTCGTCGTAACCGAACACGGTGAGCGGACGCAGCACGCGCACGCCGGGCGCGTCCATCGGCACCAACACCATCGATTGTCGGCGATGCGGCGCCGCGTCCGGGTCGGTCACGCCCATCACGATCAACACCGCGCAACGCGGGTCGCCAGCGCCGGTGGTCCACCATTTGCGGCCACGAATCACGAACTCGTCGCCATCGCGCACGATGGGCAGCGCGATGTTGGTGGCGTCGGAACTCGCGACCTCCGGCTCGGTCATCGCGAACGCGGAGCGAATCTCGCCGGCCAGCAAGCGCGGCAACCACGGCGCTTGCTGTTCGGGCGTGGCGAATTGCAGCAGCACTTCCATGTTGCCGGTGTCCGGCGCGCTGCAATTGAAAATTTCCGGCGCGAACAGACTGCGGCCGGTGAGTTCGGCGATCGGCGCGTAATCCAGATTGCTCAAACCGGCGCCGTGCGCCGCATCGGATTGCGCGGCGTGCGCATGCGGCGGCAGGAACAGATTCCACAGCCCCGCTGCCTTCGCTTCGGCTTTCAGCGATTCCAGCAACGGCGGGATCGTCCAGCGCGTGGCGGGATCGGCCGCATGCGCCTGGAATTCGGCTTCCGCCGGCACGATCTTTTCTTCGACGAAACGCCGCACTTCGGCCTGCAGCCGGCGCGAGCGTTCGGAAAACGGAAACAAGGCGTGGGTGTCGTGGCTCATCGTGTGCTCGTTCGTGTGCGCGATATTCGTGCTGCGCGATGTTGGGGCGCGTGGTCTATCGGAAACATCGTCGTCAATAGTACGTCCACAGCGCGCGTTCGCCGTGCAGATGCGGCAACGCATTCCACATGCTCAAACGCAAACGCCCGCGATGCGGATGAAATTCCGACACCGCGCTATTGCGCAAGGACAAATTGAGTTCCACTGCGCGGGTATCGGGCACGTCCAGCGCGATCTGCGCCAAACGCGAAATCACGCCGCCCGAGCTCAGCACCAAGGCTTCGCCGCCGTCGGCCAACGCATCCAGGCGCTCGCCCGCGGCATGCACGCGGGCACCGAACGCGGCCCAGGTTTCCGGCACGCCCGGCAATTCGTCGCGCGCCCAAGCCAACAACGCCGCCTGCAGCATCGCGCCGACATCGCGCGGTTCGCCGCTGCGGCTGGCGACGGCGATCGGATCGTCCGGGTCGCGTTCGAGATACGCCGAAAACACGGCGCGATGGTCGAACTCGGCGAATCCCGCGTCGATGGTGGGTTCGGGCAAGTCGATGCCCTCGGCTGCGAAAGCCTCGGCCACCGCCTCGGCGGTTTGCCGGTGACGCCGCATCCCGCCGACGACGACCGCTTGGAAGCGATGCCCGCCTCGGGCCAACCAGTTCCCCAGCCGACGCGACTGCGCCCAGCCGAGATCGGAGAGATTGTCGTAATCGGCGGCGGCGAAGCTGGCCTGGCCGTGGCGTACGAGTAGCAGCGTCATGCGCGACGACGCGATGGGAAAAGGGCGAGGCGCATGCAGCGGTTCCGAGACGAAGCAGCCGTCATCGTACGGGTTGGTTCGTCCGAGCGGGAGCGGGTAGACCCTGCCGCCTCGCGTCTCGCCCCGCATCTCGCCCCGCATCTCGCTTCGCCGGGGATCATTCGCGGAGCCCGAGAGCGGCACGCCGAGCGGCTACTTGATCCACATCAAATACGAACTGCTTTTATTTGAGAATCATTCGCATTATAATGCGCTGGCCGCGGTCGCCGACTCCAGCCATCCGCCCCAGCCATACGCATTCGCTGCGTCGAGTCCCCTGGCCATGAATCCGAAGCGCCGACCCATCCCCGCACTGCGCCCTTCCCCCCTCAGTCTCGTCCTCGGTTCGATCCTCTCCGCGTCGGTGGCCCCCGTCGCTTACGCCTCCGCAGCCTCCGCGCCCGACGCCCCGGCGGCGGAAAAAGAGGCGGTCGAACTCGATGTCGTCCGGGTCAAAGGCGCGCGGCTGCGCGGTTACGCCACGGAGCGCAGCACGGCCGCGACGCGCACCGACACGTCGCTGCGCGATGTCCCGCAAGCGATATCGGTGGTGACCGAAGAACAAATTCGCGACCGTTCGGTACAAAGCATGTCCGAGGCCGTGCGCTACGTGCCTGGCATCGGCATCACCCAGGGCGAAGGCAATCGCGACGGCTTGGTGTTCCGCGGCAACAGTTCCACCGCCGATTTCTTCGTCGACGGCATGCGCGACGACGTGCAGTATTTTCGCGACACCTACAACATCGAACGCATCGAGGCCTTCAAAGGTCCGAACGCGATGATCTTCGGTCGCGGCAGCCCTGGCGGCCTGCTCAATCGCGTGACCAAACTGGCCGATTGGCGCGAATCCGCCGATCTCACGCTGCAACTGGGCGATGGCGAAAAACGCCGCGCCGTCGGCGATGTCGGTCATGTCTTCGGCGACGATATCGCGTTCCGCGTCGCGGGTGTGTACGAGGATTCGGAGAGCTACCGCGACGAGGTGATGTTGGAGCGCCGCGGCCTCAATCCCACGCTGTCGATGGTCGTCGGCGAAAACACGCGCATCGGCCTCGGCTACGAATACTTCGCCGACGAGCGCACCGCCGATCGCGGCATCCCTTCGCGCACCGCCATAACCGGCGGAACGCGGTTGCCGGTGCGCACCGACCCGTCCACATTCTTCGGCGACCCCGATGCCAGCATCGCCACCGTGCGCGTCGACGCGTTCAATGCGTTGATCGAACACGACTTCGGCGACGGCACGGTGCTGCGCAATCGCACGCGTTGGGCCGACTACGACAAGCTTTATCGCAACGTGTTTCCCGGTAACGTCAACGAAGCCGCAGCGACGGTGTCGCTCTCGGCTTACGACAACGCCACGCAACGAAAGAACATCTTCAATCAGACCGATGTGATCTTCTCGGCCGCGACCGGCGCGATCGAACATAAATTCATGGTCGGCGCGGAATTCGGTCGTCAAGACACCGACAACCTGCGTCGCACCGGCACGTTCGCGCTCGGCGCGGGTTCACCATGCCTCAACGCCAGCGGCACGGGATTCGCCGCCACCTGTTCGGTCGCGCTGTCGTCGCCGAACGTGTCGCCGGTCGTGAGTTACGCCAACGCCGCCAGCGACGGCAATAATCGCGGCACCGTGAACCTCGCCGCGCTATACGCACAAGATCAGATCGAGTTCTCGCCGCAATGGTCGGCCGTCGTGGGTCTGCGTTTCGATCGCTTCGATGTCGATTTTTTCGATCGTCGTACGGCCACCGCGGAAGCGCAGCGCCGATTGTCCTCGAGCGACGCGCTGTGGTCGCCGCGCGCGGGTGTGATCTTCAAACCCATCGAGCCGGTTTCGCTGTACGCGAGTTACGGCGTGACCTATCTGCCGCGCTCGGGCGAACAACTCGGTTCGCTGGCGTTCAATACGCAATCGCTGGATCCGGAAAAATTCGAGAACCTTGAGTTCGGCGCGAAATGGGAAATGCGCCCGGGTTTGATGGCCGAAGCCGCGATCTATCGCCTCGATCGCAGCAACGCGGCGGTGACGGATCCGACGGATGCCACGCGATTGGTGCTGCTGAGCGGCGACAGTCAGCGGATCGACGGCGCGGAACTGTCCTTGTCGGGCCAGCTCACCGAGCGCTGGCGAGTCGTCGGCAGCTACGCCCGGCAGGATGCGCGCACGCTGCAAAGCGTCGGCACCACGCCCGCGGGCCGCACGCTTGCGCAAACGCCGGAGACGTCGGTGGGGCTATGGAATCGCTTCGATCTCAACGAACGCTGGGGGTTCGGCTTGGGCGCGACCTATCGCAGCGCCTCGTTCGCGACGATCAGCAACGCGGTGACGCTGAAGTCCTACACGCGCTACGATGCGGCTGTCTACTACGCCTTCGACGAACGTTTCTCGGCGCAGGTCAATCTCGAGAATCTGTTCGATAAGCGCTACTACCCATCGGCGCATACCGACAACAACATCACGCCGGGCGCGCCGCGCACCGCGTCGTTGACGTTGCATCTGAAGTTTTGACCCGCGCCCGGCCGCTGATTCCTACCGACTCATCGACCGAAGTCTCGACCGAACCCTCGACCATCGCATGGCGACATCGACCGATGCCGTCGTCTCCGCCCTCCGACGCCCATACGCCATGAACACGACCGCTCGTCCGCGCGCCTCCGCCACCGCTTACCGCTGGGTCCGTCAATTCCATCTGTGGATCGGCGCCTGGGGCGCGATCGCCGCGATCCTCTACGGCTTCAGCGGTTTGGTGATGAATCACCGCTTCGGCGACGGCGCCTGGCCGCAGGGCGATAGCCACGAAACCGGGCGCGCGTCGTTGTCGGTGCCGAACGAAGCGCGCGCCAGCGCCGAAGCCTTGTCGATCTGGTTGCGCGCCAGCGAAGGTTTGGATGCGCAGGTGATCCGCAAACCGCCGCCGGATGCGAAAGGCCCGCCGAAGTGGACGCTCAGCGGCGGCACCGCGCGGGAGAGTTGGTCGCTGGAATACAAACCCGGCGAGGACAACGCCGAACTCAAGCGCAGCCGGCACACGCTGTTGGCCGCGATCAATCGCCTGCACAAAGCGGTCGGCGGCGGCGGCGCATGGATTGTGCTGGCCGACAGCTTCGCCGTCGGCATGATTCTGCTCGGCCTGTCGGGCGTGTGGATGTGGGGCCGCGGACGCACCTGGAAACAGATGCTGCTCAGCGTGTTCGCCGCGTCGGTCGTGGTGCTCGCTGGGGTGCTGGTACCGAATCTGCTGTAGCGCTGCCGTCCAGCGCAGCGTCGTCTGCGGTCGTGCAGAGCGTTATCGCGCGATCAACGGTTAGCCGCCAGACGCGGCCGCCCTGCCTGAGCGCTGAAGTTCATCGGGCCGATCAAATCGATGCCGCAATCCAATCGATACAACCAATCGAGCATCGCCTGCTGCGCTTGGCCTCGGAACGGCATGCCGTGTTGGGGCACGATCATCGTGGGATCGAGTTCGCGCACCATGTCCACCCACAGGCGCACCGCGCGATTGCTCGCCATGTAGCGCTTATGGAACCCTTCCATGCACGGGCGGTAGCTGTCGAAATCCTCGACGAAACCGTAAGGCGTGCCGCTGGATACCAAACCCGAGCAGATATCGCCCGAGAACAGAATCCCGCTGGTTTCGTCGTAGAACGACAGGTTGCCGACCGAATGCAGGAAATGCGCCGGCAAGGCGACGATGTGCGTATCGCCCAAGGCGATCCGCGCGCCCTCGTCTTCGACCAACAAATAGCGTTCGCTGCCGGCGTTCTCCATGTAGTACGGCACCAGATGCGGCACGAACCTGCCCCAGAGCTTGGAGCAGACCACGCTGGCCTGGGTGTAAAGCAGCCATTTGTCCACCGAACCGATGATGTCCGGATCCTGATGCGAGCACAGGATCAAATCGAGCTGATGCGGACGAACATGACGACCCAGCGCCAATTGCAGCGGGATGTAAAGCAACGCCCCGCCCGGGTCGATCAGCGCGGAATGATCGCCGTGAACGACCAAGAATTGATTGGCCTGTACGCCATCGTCGCCGCGAACCAAGTCATTGAAAGCGACGCAACGATGCGTCTCGGAAGCATGCAGCACGAAGCCCATGACGGAAAATCCTTGCGCGGGGAGAACAATGGCGCGCAGGGTACGAAGAGGCGCTCGCGATCTTGTTGATCGATCTCAACATCGTCGCCGCCGCAATGGTTTGCAGCGCGATGCAATGATGGATTTACGGACGCGCATCGCGGAATGCATCTCGCGAACGCGAGTCGCGCAGCGTTCGATTCACGCATCGCGCGCGCGGAAACGAATCACCAGCGCTTCGCCGCCGCCTTCCAATACGAAACGAGAACGCGTTGCGTCCGCACGCAACAGGAGCGTGTCGGCCGCCGCCGCGCTGGATCCATGTGCGGCGGAAGCGGCCTCGGCCTGACCGGCGAGCACATGGATCGCCCAGTGCTCGCCCGGTTCGACGAACAACACCATCGAGCCCACCAAGGGGCGATGCCAGACCGCGGCGTCGATACGATCGCGACACCACATGACGTTGAAATCGTGGGTCGGGCCATCGACGGGCTCGCCGCGCAACGGCCGCTCTCCCGAAAACCGATGACGGCCATGCGGCGGATCGAGCAGCACCGTCTCGCCGTCGTCGAAGCGCAGGCGCATGCCGTTGCCGCGCAGCAGGATCAATTCGCGTTCGATGCCGGGAAACGCCGAGAACACGGCCTCTTGCTCGACCTCGGCGATCGACAATCGCCACAGCCA
>JADZBF010000010.1 GCA_020852215.1 Lysobacter sp.
GTACACCCTAGGACGAGACGGCAATCGGCCACGGCTTCGGCCAATGTGTCGCAATGGGTCGCCGTCGCCAGCAGATCGTCCGCGCCGGCCGCCATCGCCGTCGCATCCGCGTGCGGGAAGCGCTCGGGGGCGACCAAAACCAACCGCGAAAAGCCCATCGTCTTCAACGCGCGCGCCGCGGCGCCGATATTGCCGGGATGCTGCGTGCCCACCAGCACGGCCATCACCCGCCCGAAAGCGGCGGAGCGTGCGGACGACGACGCGGATGCGGACGAAGCGACGGACGGAAAATCGGATTGAGGGGCGGACGGCATGGGGCGAATGGTAAACTGCGCCGGCCAGTCTTGTAGCTGGATCGTTCTTTTCCCTCGTCCTTCAGTCTTAGCGCCGGTCGGCGCCCGGAGTCGTTCGCGATGCAACAGCCCGCTGTCAATATCATGGTCAAGGCGGCGCGCGCCGGGGGCAATATCCTGCTGCGGCACATGGCGCGATTGGACGCGATCGACGTGGTCGAGAAAGACCGTATGGACTACGCCAGCGAAGTCGACCGCTTGGCCGAAGTCGAGATCGTCAAGGAACTGCGCCGCGCGCACCCCGATTACGCCGTTCTCGGCGAAGAAAGCGGGCACAGCAAGGGCAATCGCGGACCCAGCCGCCACACCTGGGTGATCGATCCGCTGGACGGCACCAGCAATTATCTGCGCGGCTTCCCGCATTGGTGCGTCTCGCTGGCGCTGTGCGAAGGCGCCGAGCCGCTGCATGCGGTGATTTTCGACCCCCTACGCAACGAGTTGTTCACCGCCAGCCGCGGCGGCGGCGCGCAAGTCAACGGCAAGAAGATTCGCGTCGCCGAGCGCAAGGATCTCGAGGGCGCCATGCTCGCCACCGGCTTCGCCCCGCGCGAACGCAAGCGCGCCGACGCCCAGCTCGATTGCATCAAATCGCTGATGGTGCAAGCCGAGGACATCCGCCGCGCGGGCTCGGCCGCGTTGGATTTGGCCTACGTCGCCGCGGGTCGCGTCGACGGCTACTTCGAGGCCGGGCTCAAAGTGTGGGATATCGCCGCGGGCGCCCTGCTGGTACGCGAAGCCGGCGGTCGCATCAGCGATTTCCGCGGCGCCCCGCTCGGCCCGATGCACGTGGACGGCCCGACGCGACAAGTGGTCGCCGCGAACGTGAAATTGATCGAGCCGCTGCAGAAAACCCTCGTCAACACCGGCTACGCCAAGACGTTCGATTGACGCGCTCCAGGACACACCGGGTTCGTCGATAAAGCGGCCTTCAACTCACGAAAAAAGCCGCGCAAAGCGCGGCTTTTTTCTTGTACCCGGGCGACCGGCAACCGTCTTTTACGGCCGACGGGCCAACGCCGCCTCGTCGCGCGCCTTCGGCATCAAATCCTGCTTGGTCACGCCCAACCACAGCAACAGCGGGCAAGCCACGAAGATCGAAGACAGCGTACCGATGATGATACCCAGCATCTGCGATTCGGCCATGCCCTTCAGCGAGCCGCCGCCGTAGATGTACAGCGCGAGCACGGTCAGGAACGCCACGAACGAGGTGATGACCGTACGCGAAAGGGTTTGGTTGACCGACTTGTTCAGCACTTCGGCCGGCGTCGCGCGCATGCCGCGGAAGTTTTCGCGCGCGCGGTCGAACACCACGATGGTGTCGTTGATCGAATAGCCCATCACCGACAACAGACCCGCGAGCACGGTCAGGTCGAATTCGTGCCCGCTCAACGCGAACCAGCCGGCCACCACGACCACGTCGTGCAAGGTCGTGATGATCGCCGCGACCGCGAACTTCCACTCGAAGCGGAACGAAATGTAGATCAAGAAACACAGCACCACGAACAGCAAGGCGTAGATGCCGTTCTCGGCCAGTTCCTTACCGATCTGCGGGCTGATTTCCGCGCTGCTGTGCAACAGCGCCGGATTATCGGGGAACGAAGACAACTCGCTGACGTTCTGCGCGATGCTGGCGACGGTGCCGGCCTTGCCCTGTTCGTCCTTGGGCTGCAAACGCACCAACAGCTCGCGGCCGTTGCCGAAGGTCTGCACCTGCGCGTTGTCGTAACCGGCGGTCGCGAGCTTGCCGCGCACGGCCTCGACATCCACCGGCTTCTCGTAGCGCAGCTCGATACCGACGCCGCCGGTGAAGTCCAGCGCCAAGTTGAACTGCTTGACAGCCATCGCGCCGATGGCGACGAACATGATGATCGCCGCGATCGCAAGCGAGACCATGCGCACACGCATGAAGTCGAAATTGCTGTCGTAGGGGAAAACGTTGAACGGTTTCATGGGCGGTACCGGATTTGGGGTCGCGACGCCGCGTGACGGCGTCGCGCGAACGCGCGAAAGAGGGAGCGAGGCTCAGATGGCGACGGACTTCAGCTTGCGACGACGGCCGTACATCAACGTGGCGATCGCGCGCGAGACCGACACCGCGGTGTACGCCGAGGTGGCGATACCGAGCATCGTGGTGATACCGAAGCCGCGCAGCGGGCCGGTGCCGAACACCGCCATCGCCAGACCGGCGAGGAACGCGGTGATGTTGGCGTCGAGAATGGTGCCGGACGCGCGGTCGTAGCCGGTGGCGATGGCGGTCTGCGGCGGCAGTCCGGCGCGCAACTCCTCGCGTATGCGTTCGTTGATCAGCACGTTCGCGTCCACCGACATACCGACGGTAAGCGCGATACCGGCCAAACCCGGTAGCGACATCGTGGCGCCGAAGATGGACATCAACGCGAACACCATCACCAGGTTCAGCAACAGCGCCAGGCAGGTGACGATACCGAACATGCGGTAATAGATCAGGAAGAAGGCCAAGGCGAACAGGAACGAGTACATCACCGCTTTCAGGCCGCGTTCGACGTTCTGCTTACCGAGGCTGGGGCCGACGACGCGTTCTTCCTTGAAGTCCATCGGCGCGGCGAGGGCGCCGGATTTCAGCAAGCGCGAAAGATCTTCGGCTTCGGCGCGTTCCAAACCCGTGGTGATGAATTTCTTGCCGAAGGCTTCGTTGACGTTCGCGATCGAGACCACTTCCTGCTTGGTCGTCGCGGTCTGAATCTCCTTGCCGTCGACGATGCGGGTTTGCGGTATGCGCTCGATGAACACCACCGCCATCGGCTTGTTCACGTTCTCGCTGGTGAAATCGAACATGCGCTGGCCGCCGGCCGTGTTCAGCGTCACCGACACCGCGGGCAAACCGTTTTGATCGACCGACACGCGCGCATCGACCATATCTTCGCCGGCGGCGATGACGCGCTTCTTCAACAAAATCGGCAATGGCTGGCCATCGGCGCCGAGTTCGCGCCGGAAGTACAACTGCGCCCCCGGCGGCACATTGCCGGTGCGTGCGGCTTCGAGCGCGTCGCCGTCTTCGTAGACCGCGCGGTATTCCAGCGTCGCGGCGGCACCGATGCGGCGCTTGGCTTCCGCCGTGTCCTGCACGCCCGGCAATTGCACGACGATGCGTTCGGCGCCTTGGCGCTGCACCACCGGCTCGGCCACGCCCAGCGAGTTGATGCGGTTGCGCAAGGTGCTGAGATTCTGCTCGACCGCGTTGAGCGTGATCTGTCGAATCATCTCGTCGGAGACGTCGATATTGATCACATTGCCGACGGCCTCGTAGCGGAATCCGTTGACCGACGACAAACCGCCCGCATCGACCGCGATGGCGTTGAAACCCTGTTCGAGCAGCTTGCGGGCTTTCGCGGCGTCGGCGGTGGGCAACAGCGTGGCGACGATGCGGTTGGTGCCGCTGCGCTCGACCGATTCGAACGCGACCCCGTTGTCGCGCAGCGACGAACGCGCTTCGTCGAGATACGCGTTGAAACGTTTGTCGAGCGCGGCTTTCTTGTCCACTTCCATCAGGAAATGCACGCCGCCCTGCAGGTCGAGGCCCAGCGGCATCGGCCTGGCGCCGATGGACGACAGCCAATTGGGCACGGTCGACGCCAGACTCAACGCGACGACATAGTTGTCGCCGAGCCCCGTGCGCAACGCGTCCGCGGCCTTGCTTTGCGTGTCGTTGTCGGCCAGGCGGACCAACATGGTCTTACCCTTGGTCTCCACCGCCTTCGGCTTCACGCCCACTTTCTGCAGACTGGCGTTGACCTGCTGCTTCAGGGCGTCGTCGATTTTGCCGCCGCGGTTGGCGGAAATCTGGACGGAAGGATCCTGCGGAAAGATGTTCGGCAGCGCATAAAGCGCGCTGAACATCAGAACGAGCAGGGCGACGACGTATTTCCAGCGAGCGTATTCGAGCATGACGGGCACCGCGTCCGACCATCCGGCCGGTCGCATCGAGTGTGGGACGGAAGGGTCAGAGGGACTTCAGCGTGCCCTTGGGCAGCACGTTGCCGATCGCGCCTTTCTGGACGCGGATCCGCACGTTGTCTGAGATCTCGACGGAGATGAAATTGTCGCCGATTTCGCGCACCACGCCGGCGATACCGCCGGTGGTGATCACTTCGTCGCCGACGCCCAACTTCTCGATCATCGCGCGCTGGTCCTTCAAACGCTTGGATTGCGGCCGGATCAGGATGAAATACATCACCGCCAACAGGGCGATCGGAAACAGCAGGCCGGACAGCAGGCTGCCTGTGCCCGGGCCGGCGGCGGGCGCCGCTTGCGCGTAGGCGGGGGAAATCAACAGATCGAGCAGATTCATTTAGGGTCCGTGAAGCGAAAATAACGACGGATTATGCCATGCGGGCGGGGGCGAAGCGATTCAAGCCCATGGGGCCGACCAATAGGCCGAACGATAGGCCGAACATCGGGCCGAACCATGGAGGCCCACACGCAGGCAGATCGCGCCTTGGAGATCGCCTTCGCCGGCCGAGCCCCTGCCCGCTCAGTCCGCAGGGGGCGCGGCGCCGCGGGCCAGATAGAAGCCGGCACGGAACTCGGCGAAGCGACCGACCTCGATCGCGGCGCGCATCTCGGCCATCAAGCGCTGGTAATACCGGAGGTTATGCAGCGTCCCCAGCATCGGCGCCAGCATTTCGTTGCAGCGGTCGAGGTGGCGCAGATAGGCGCGGGTGTAGCCGCCGGCGCAGGCGACGCAGTCGCAGCCTTCCTCGATCGGCCCCAGGTCGCGCTCGTAGCGGCTGTTGCGGATGCGCACGGTGCCGAAAGATGTGAAGAAGTGCCCATTTCGGGCGTTTCGGGTCGGCATCACGCAATCGAACATATCGATGCCGCGGGCCACGCCTTCGACCAAATCCTCCGGCCGGCCCACGCCCATCAGGTAGCGCGGGCGGTCGGCGGGCAGTTGCGGGCAGGTGTGTTCGAGCATCCGGTTGCGCTCGTGCTCGGGTTCGCCCACCGCCAGTCCGCCCACCGCATAGCCGTCGAAGTCGAGCGCCTTCAAACCTTCGGCCGAGCGCGTGCGCAGGTCGTGATGCACCCCGCCCTGCACGATGCCGAACAGCGCGGCGTCGTTGCCTTCGTGGGCGCGTTTGGAGCGCTCGGCCCAGCGCAGCGACAGTTCCATCGACGTGCGCGCGACCTCTTCCGTCGCAGGATAGGGTGTGCACTCGTCGAAGATCATCACGATGTCCGAATCCAGCGTCTTCTGGATGCGCATGCTTTCTTCGGGGCCGAGAAACACTTTGCGGCCGTCGGTGGGCGCGGCGAAGGTCACGCCCGCTTCGGTGATCTTGCGTTTGTGCGCAAGCGAGAACACTTGGAAGCCGCCGGAGTCGGTGAGGATCGGGCCGTCCCAGCGTTCGAAGCCGTGCAGGCCGCCGTGATCGGCGATCACGTCCAAACCCGGCCGCAGATACAAATGAAAGGTGTTGCCGAGGATGATCTCGGCGCCGAGCGCACGCACTTGATCCGGCAGCACGCCTTTCACCGAACCGTAGGTGCCGACCGGCATGAACGCAGGCGTTTCCACCGTGCCGCGCGGAAAGGTCAAACGACCCCGACGGACGGCGCCGTCGGTGCCGAGCAATTGGAAACTCATTCGACTCATGCGCGGCTCTTGCCTTCGTTGTGCTCGTCTTCGCGACGCTCGATTTCGTCATTCATTCGTTCATGGCGCTCGCCGTGGCGCGCGTCGTTCGCTGCGCTGGGCCATAACAACATCGCATCGCCATAGCTGAAAAAACGATAGCCGCGTTCGATCGCATGCCGATACGCGTCGAGCATGCGTTCGCGGCCGGCGAAGGCCGACACCAGCATCAGTAGCGTGCTTTCGGGCAAATGGAAATTGGTGATCAGCGCATCGACGCTGCGGATCGCGTAACCCGGGAAGATGAAGATGCGGGTTTCGCCCGAGAACGGCTGCACATCGCCGTCGCGCATCGCGCTTTCCAGCGCGCGCAGCACGGTGGTGCCGACCGCGATCACGCGCCCGCCGCGTTCGCGGGTCTGGCGGATCTGCGCCACCAGTTCGGCGCCGATATTCAGCCATTCGCTGTGCATGCGGTGTTCGTGCAGGCGTTCCACGCGCATCGGTTGGAAGGTGCCGGCGCCGACATGCAAAGTGACGTGGCCGAACTCCACACCGCGCGCGCGCAACGCATCGAGCAAGGCTTCGTCGAAATGCAGGCCGGCGGTGGGCGCGGCGACGGCGCCGATGCGCTTGGCGAACACGGTTTGGTAGCGCTCGCTATCGTCGGCGCCGGGTTCGCGCTGGATGTACGGCGGCAGCGGCAGGCGACCGGCGTGCAGCAACCACGTCTCCAAACCTTCCGGCACCTCGAAACGCAGGTGATAGAACTCGCCGTCGCGACTCAGCACCTCGGCTTCGCCGCCGGCATCCAACACGATGCGCCCGCCGGGCTTGGGCGCTTTGCTCGCGCCGATCTGCGCCCGCGCTTCGTTGTCGGCCAATAACCGCTCGATCAGAATTTCGACCCGCCCGCCGCTGGTTTTCTGCCCGAACAGCCGTGCCGGGATCACTCGGGTGTCGTTGAAGATCAACAGATCGCCCGGCTGCAGCAACTCGGGCAAATCGCGCACGCCGCCGTCCTCGAACGCGGCCGGTGCCGGCGGCACGATCATGAGCCTGCTGGCGGAACGCTCGGGCAGCGGCGCCTGCGCGATCAACTCGGGCGGCAGGTCGTAATGGAAGTCGGACTTTTTCATCGGTGGCGAATAGGGCCTGTTAACGCTCTTTGGGTGTATTGCGTTGCGAATTCAGTGGCCTGCTCGCGGGCAGACCGCTGAAACGCAACCCTTCGGGCGACCATGCAGAGGGCGCGCCGCAGCGTCATCACTCGGTCATGGATCGACATCCACTCCCGCGCTCTTCCTTGCCGCGCGCCCTCTGCATGGCCGCGCAACATACCCAAAGAGCGTTAACAGGCCCTGGGGGCGCGCATTGTAGCGGCGGGGCCGCCGAACGACGCTCAGCGCACGCGTTCGAGCAGTTGCGGGAACACTTTGCCGACTTTCCCCAGCAGGTAATCGCCGTAGGTGCCGTCGAACGGCGCCAGCACACTGGCCCCGTCCCAGCGGTCGGCGCGGTCCGCAGCCACCCGTGCGGGGTCGGTCTTGGCGTGCTGCGGCAAAGGCGTGACCCGGGCGTCGAACGCCGGATCGAAGAACAGAGGAAAGGAGTAGCGCTCGCGCCCGCTGGCGTTGAGCACGCGATGCGGCGTGGAGCGCCACACCCCGCCGGTCAGCCGGTCGAGCATGTCGCCGATGTTGCAGACCAGCGTACCCGGCAGCGGCGGCGCATCGATCCAACCTTCCGGCGTGCGCACCTGCAGCCCGGGTACGTCGTCCTGCAGTAATAAGGTCAGCAAGCCGTAATCGGTGTGTTCGCCGACGCCCCAACCGTCCTGGTCGGGCGCCTGCGGCGGGTAGCGAAAGATGCGGAACAGCACCGTCGGGTCGGCGGTGTAATGGCGCAGGAACCAATCGGCCTCCAGCCCCAGCGCGAGCGCCATCGCTTCCAGCAGCGCCTGCGCGGCGCGCGCGGCGGCCGTCATGTACGCCAGCACGGCGGGGCGCAGTTCCGCCGGTTCATCGGGCCAGAGATTGGCCCCATGCAGCGGCCAGCCCGCAAGCACGCGGGGATCGTCCGGCGGCAGTTCGGTGCCCAGATACAAGCCTTCCTTGCGATCCGGCCGGCCGCTGGTCAGCTCCTCGCCCACCGGGACATACCCGCGCCAGGCGCGACCGCCGTGGAGCATGCGAATCCGCAGTTTTTCGTCATCAGGACGGGCGAAGAACGCCCGGCTGGCCTCGCGCAGCGCGGTTTGGGCCTCGGCGGCGATCCCGTGCCCTTCGATATAAAAGAATCCGTGCGTGCGGCAGGCCTCGTCGACGCGCTCGGCCGTGCGGCGACGCGCATCCGCATCGGCCGGGCCGAACGTTGGCCCGAAAAACGGCGCCAGATCGATGATCGGCAGCGTCGAGGCGGACATCGCGGGCTTCGACGACACGGCGCCCGGCCTCAGCGCTCGAATTTCGTCGACAAGACAATCGACGACGTCGTGCGCTCCACGCCCTCGATCGCGCCGATGCGGTCGGTCAGCAGGTCCATCTCGCTCACAGCGGACACCGCCGCGATGGCGATCAGGTCGTAGGCGCCGCTGACCGAATGCAGCACCCGCAGCTCGGGCATGGCGCGCAGGGCGGCCACCACCGAGGTCATCTGCTTGGGGTGAACCGCGATCATGATGTGGGCGCGGACCTGGCCGCGCTCGTATTCGTCGCTGACCCGCACCGTATAGCCGCTGATCACGCCCTCGCGCTCCAGGCGCTCGATGCGGCTTTGTACCGTCGTCCGCGACAGCCCGAGGCGTCGGGCGATCAAGGCCGTGGACGCGCGGGCGTTCTCGCGAAGCAGGGACAGAAGCTGTTGATCGGTCTCGGAAGGCTTCATTCGGGCGCCGCTTTTCGTCGATTCGACGAAATATCCCCGAAATTCGACCAAATCACAACTATTAAACGACCGGATTATCGGAATAATAGAGGCTTGCCGGCCTTTGCCGACCTTTCATGCTCCAACCGTTGCCGAGGACCGCTATGGCCCTGCTCGATACGCTCGCCCCTCTCCGCGCCCATGGCGGCGCCCGCCGCACCCATGGTCTCGACGACGCCACCGTCCTGCGCTTCGCCGCCGATCACTCGGACCTGGCCGATGCCATCGTCGCCGCCGGCGAGGAATACGCCCGCGTCCGCGCCGAATTCCCCGAACTGCTCGACCTGGACGAACAGGCCCAGATCGACGCGATCCAAGGCGGCTTCGTCAATTTCTACGCCACCGACACGGTGAACCCTTACGTCGCCCTCGCCGCCCGCGGCCCGTGGATCGTCACCCTCAAGGGCGCCGTGCTGCACGACTCCGGCGGCTACGGCATGCTCGGCTTCGGCCACGCGCCGCTGGCCGTGCTCGAGGCGATGGCCCGCCCGCAGGCGATGGCCAACATCATGACCCCGAACCTTGCGCAACTGCGCTTCGATCGCGCCATCCGCAAGGAAATCGGCCACAGCATCGGCCATTGCCCGTACAGCAAATTCCTGTGCCTGAACTCGGGCTCGGAATCGATGTCGCTGGCCAGCCGCATCGTCGACGTCAACGCCAAGCTGATGACCGACCCCGGCGCGCGTCACGCCGGCCGCGCCATCAAGCGCGTGGTGGTGAAAGGCAGCTTCCACGGCCGCACCGAACGCCCGGCGCTGTATTCCGATTCCAGCCGCAAGAACTACATGACCCATCTCGCCAGCTTCCGCGGCGAGGACAGCGTGATCGCGGTCGAAGCCTACGACGCCGACGCGCTGCGCAAGGTTTTCGCCGACGCCGACGCGAACGGCTGGTTCATCGAAGCGATGTTCCTGGAGCCTGTGATGGGCGAAGGCGACCCGGGCCGCTCGTTGCCGCGTGCGTTCTACGATGTGGCCCGCGAATTGACCCAGTTGCACGGCGCGATGCTGTTGATCGACTCGATCCAAGCCGGCCTGCGCGTCCACGGCGTGCTGTCGATCGTGGATTACCCGGGTTTCGAAGGCATCGAAGCGCCGGATCTGGAAACCTATTCCAAAGCGCTCAACGCCGCGCAGTACCCGCTGTCGGTGGTCGCCGCGAACGAACGCGCCGCGAACCTGTACCGCAAGGGCATCTACGGCAACACCATGACCACCAACCCGCGCGCGCTGGACGTGGCGGTCGCGGTGCTATCGCAGCTCACGCCCGCGCTGCGCGTGAATATCCGCGAGCGCGGCCGGGAAGCCATCGCCAAACTCGAAGCGCTGAAGAACGAACTGCCCGGCCTGATCACCAAAGTGCAAGGCACGGGCCTGTTGTTCTCCTGCGAACTGCCGCCGCAGTTCAAGGGCTACGGCACCGGCTCGACTGAAGAATGGCTGCGCGAACGCGGCATCGGCGTGATCCACGGCGGCGAAAACTCGCTGCGCTTCACCCCGCATTTCGCGATGCGCAGCGACGAGTTGGATTTGTTGATCGGCATGGTCAAACGCGCGCTGACCGAAGGCCCGCGCATCGAACAAGCTGCAGCGGCGTAATCGCTCGGTTCGGCTGGCAGATTGTTGAACAACGATCTTCCTGATCGTTGTTCAAGTCGCGAGTCCGGCGCGTGTCCGGACTCGCTCCCGACGAATCAATCGCTTACGCGCTCGCTTCGTCGTCGCAGCCATCCTTAGCTGCGCTAGCAGGCTGTTTTTCAACAGCCTGCTAGGCGCGTCACGAAACGCACGAAAGCCCGAGATCGCTCCCGGGCTTTCGCGTTTTCGCTTTTCGAAAGCGGCGACGCGATCAGCGCGGCGGAGGCGGCGCACCGCCCTCGCCCCGCGGGCCGCCCGGAGGCGGACGGCGACCGCGCTGCGGGCCGTGCTCTTCGCGCTTCGCTTTGAACTGTTCGAATTTCTTGTCGCCCAGCAGCTTGCGCAGTTCGGCGTCGTGCTCGCGTCGCATCGCCTCGTGCTCTTCGCGGACGCGTTCGTGCGACTGTTGCATGCGCGCGCGATGCTTGTCGAACAGCGCTTGCAGCGACTTCGTTTGCGCAGCGTCGAGTCCGAGTTCTTTCGCGACGCGCTCGGCCGACGGCGGGCCGCGATGACCGCCCTTGCCCATTTCGCGACCATGGGGCGGACCGCCGGGCGGCGGCGAGCCTTGTTGCGCATGCGCAGCGAGCGCGAAAGCGCCGGCGAACGCCAAGGACAGCGCGGCGACGACGACGAGACGGGGACGAGTGGGGGCGCTTGGCATAGCGGCGTTCTCCGTAGACGACCGGGGTATTCCGGTGGATGCACAGGTTAGGCGGGGAATGCGCAGCCACGATGCAGCGAACGTGGAGAAATCATGGAGAAAACGAATCATCCAGGAAACAAACTTTCGATAAATTCTAGAAATTTCTTGAGAAAGCGAATCATGGAGAAATCGTGGAATCCGCGCGCGCCCGGGCTCGATGCGTTTCGCGACCGCCGCGATCGGGCTAAGGTGTCGCATCGCCGCGAAACCGACCCATGACGCTTCGACTCTGGCATCGCCTGTTCCTCGCCATCGCCCTGCCCAGCGCCGCGGCGATGGCGGCGTTCGCGCTGCTGCAGGCGCACAGCTTCCAGCAAGGCTTTCTGGAATACGTGAACCGCCTGGAACGCGAACGGCTGGAAGTCGTATCGCAAGCGCTGGTGGACGCCTACGCCCGTGATGGCGATTGGCGTTTCCTCGAAGGCGACGCTCGGCGCATGCATCGCCTGCTGCAGATCGGCGCGGATGCCCCGGACGGACGACCGCCTCCGCACCCCGCGCGCCGCGAACCGATGCGCCCGCCGTTGGATCGCGATAGACGCGACGGTCCCTACGACCCCGAAATGCGCGGGCCTGCACCGGTGCCTTACTCGCCCCGCAACGCCGCCGCATTGCCGGCGCGGCTGTTGCTGGTGGACGCCGACGACACCATCGTCGCCGGCAATCCCGCCGTGCCGCGCGATGCGCCCGCGATCGAACTTCGGCACGACCGCCGCCTCGTCGGACGTTTGCTCGTCGCGCCCTTGCCGCGGCTGCGCTCGAATATGGATCTCGACTTCGCGCGCAGTCAGCACCGCACGTTGGCGATCGTCGGCATCTCGCTGTTGATCGTCGCGGTGTTGGCGGCGTGGTGGCTGTCGCGTTGGCTGTTGCGTCCGGTGCGCGCGCTCGCGGCCGGCGCGCAGGCCTTGGCGGCCGGCGACTACGCCGCGCGCATCGATATCCGCCGCAACGACGAACTCGGCGCGCTCGCCGACGACTTCAACGCCCTTGCCACCGCGCTGGAACGTCATCGCGACGCGCGGCGACGCTGGGGCGCGGACATCGCGCACGAATTGCGCACGCCGATCAGCATTCTCAGCGGCGAGATCCAGGCGCTGCAGGACGGCATTCGCAGCGTCGATGCGGCGCGTCTCGCATCGCTGCAAGCCGAATGCGCGCGCCTGCGCGACTTGGTCGACGATCTCTACGACTTGTCGCTCTCCGACGCGGAAGCATTGAGTTATCGCTTCGAACCGCTGGACTTCGGCGCGCTGGTGGTCGAGGCCCTTCGCGCGCATGAAGACGCGTTGCGCGCGGCCGGGATCGTCTGCGAAGCCGATGTGCAGTCGTATTCCATCGCACGCGGCGATCGCGGGCGTCTGCGCCAATTGCTCGACAACGTGCTCGCCAACGTCGCGCGTTATACCGACGCGCCCGGTCGCGTCGTCGTCGCGCTCGAATCCATCGACGATGCCGGCGAAGCGCGTTGCCGTCTGCGTATCGACGACACCGCGCCCGGCGTGCCCGCTGAGGCGCTGCCGCGCTTGTTCGATCGCTTGTATCGCGTCGAACCTTCGCGCAGCCGGCAATTCGGCGGCGCGGGCTTGGGCCTCGCCATCTGCCGCAACATCGTCGAAGCGCACGGCGGTCGCATCGATGCGCACGCCTCGCCGCTAGGCGGCTTGCGCATCGAAATCGAATTGCCGCGCGGTGTCGTCGCATGAGCGCGCAGCCGCTGGTGTTGGTGGTCGAAGACGAGCCCAAACTCGCGGCTTTGCTCTGCGATTACCTGCATGCCTCCGGTTACGCCACCGAAACGGCGGACACCGGCACGCAGGCGCTCGCTCGCATTCGGATGCAGGCGCCCGAAACGCCGCCGCCCGACGCCGTCCTGCTCGATCTGATGCTGCCCGAACTCGACGGTCTCAGCGTCTGCCGCGCGGTGCGCGCATCGCCCGACCCGCGCATCGCGCAGATGCCCATCCTGATGTTGACCGCGCGCGTCGACGAAATCGATCGGCTGCTCGGCTTGGAGCTGGGCGCGGACGATTACATCTGCAAGCCCTTCAGTCCGCGCGAAGTGGTGGCGCGGGTGAAAGCCGTGCTGCGTCGCGCGCAGGCCGCCGAAGCGCAAACGCCTTCGCCGCTGCATTTGGACGACGAGCGCCTGGAAGCGCGCGTCAACGGCGCTTTGTTGCCGCTGACGCCGGTCGAATTCCGACTACTGCAAGCGCTGCACACGCGCCCGGGCCGCGTGATGTCGCGCACGCAGTTGATCGAAAGCCTGTATCTGGATCATCGCGTGGTGAGCGACCGCACCGTCGACAGCCATATCAAGAATCTGCGCCGCAAGATCGTCGACAGCGGCGCGCGCGATCCGCTGATCTCGGTCTACGGCGTGGGCTACAAACTGGATTGGGACGCGGACGCATGACCCGTGCGGTGCTTTGCGTATTGCCTGGGCTGGACGGCACCACGCGCTTGCTCGGCGCCTTCGTCGAAGCCGCAAAACCCGCGTTCGCTTCCGTGCATGCCATCGCGTATCCGCACGATGCGCCGATGGATTACGCCGCGCTCGAAACCTACGCCCGCGCACGCTTGCCGCAAAACGCACCGTTCGTGCTGCTGGGCGAATCGTTGTCCGGGCCGGTGGCGATCTCTATCGCCGCTAAGCCGCCGCCGAATCTGATCGGTCTGGTGCTGTCCACCACCTTCGCGCGCGCGCCGGTGCCGTTGATCTCGTCGCTCGCTCCGTTGACGCGGATCGCGCCCGTACGCGCAGCGCCGATGCCGCTGCTGTCGGCGATATTGCTGGGCCGTTGGGCGACGCCCGCGCTGCGGCGTGAATTGCGCGACGCGCTCCTCGACATCGCCCCCGCCGTCGTACGCGTACGCGCGGCCGCCGCGATGCGCGCGGACATGACAGCGCGTCTCGCCGACATCGCGGTGCCGACGCTCTGCCTGCGCGCGCGTCACGACCGCCTGCTGCGCCCGCGCGCGACCCGCGAATTGCTCGACGGCCTGCGCGACGCGCGCGAAGCCGCATTCGACGGCCCGCATCTGCTGCTGCAAACGCGCACGACCGCCGCCGCGGACGAAGTGATGCGCTTCGTCGCCGGGCTCGGTTAGGCTAGGACTCTGTTCACGACCTTCATGTGCCTTGACTGATCTCACGTCACTGCATCGATTTTGTGGCTAGGCTTGAATGGTGTCCCCTCCCTTTTTCGCGAAGCGAAGGGGAGGGTTAGGGAGGGGTTGAATGCCATCTCGGCGTTTGCACCCCCTCCCGACCTCCCCCTGCGCTGCGCGCAAGGGGAGGAGATCATGTCCCAGAAGGTTTTGAACAAACTTTAAGTCGCCCACCCCACCGCAGGCCGTCGCATGCGCATCGTCGAAGTCCGTCACCCGCTGGTTCGTCACAAACTCGGCCTCCTGCGCGACGCCGCCACCGCTCCGTCGCTGTTTCGGCAAGTGGTCGGAGAAATCGCCACGCTGCTGGCCTACGAGGCCACCGCCGATCTCGAACTCGCCGACGCGCAGATCGACACCTGGGCCGGACCGCTGCAGGTCGGCCGCTGCGATCAATCGCGCATCACGCTGGTACCGATTCTTCGCGCCGGCCTCGGCTTTCTGCCCGGTGTGCAAGTGCTACTGCCGAACGCGCCGGTCAGCGTGATTGGTCTTCGCCGCGACGAAACCACACTGCAACCGCACGCGTACTACCAACGTTTCGTGCGCGACATCGCCGGCCGCACCGCGATTCTCATCGACCCCATGCTGGCCACCGGCGGCAGCGCCATCGCCGCCATCGACGCCCTGAAAGCCGCAGGCGTCGCCCGCATCAAAGCCATCTTCCTCGTCTCCGCCCCCGAAGGCCTACGCGCGCTGGAAGCAAGGCATCCCGACACCGAGGTCTACACCGCCGCCATCGACGAACGCTTGAACGACCACGGCTACATCCTGCCCGGACTCGGCGATGCGGGGGATCGGGTGTTTGGGACGCCGGAGGGGTGACTGCGCGATACGAAGTGGATATTACGTAGGGTGGTGGTGAGCGCAGCGAACCCCACCGATGGGGCGTCAGAAACGCAGTTGTCGTTGAAAGGTGCGAGCGCTTGAAGGTTGAAGGTGGGGTTCGCTGCGCTCACCACCACCCAACGTGCTACGAGATAACAATTGATACCAAGTTAGAAGCTAATTTGAGCAGACCGTGGGGTCGCAATCTGCTGCGGTTCTTTGCCAAGCTGAAAAGCAAGCACATACAAGACTGTCATAGGCATCAATTCGGCGTTGAGTATTCTTGCTCCCACTTGCACCTTTCGCTCTGCATAGCGCAATGAAACTCCTTTAGCCTTAAGTTCATCGATTTTAGATTGCAAGTCTTCGTATAGGTCAATTCTTTGCACTTCGCTGTATAACTCCGAACACTCCCGATATTCTCGAAAAGCATCCACCAATTCTGCAAATAGTTCGGCAGCATCCCGAGGGAGATCAAAGACAGGCTCAGAAAGGTCCATTTCGCAGGCCTCAGCCAGTTGAGCTAATTGACGACCTGTGGTGAGTGAAAAAGCAGGAAGCATAATATTCTCGCGATCAAACTTTTCTTTCGCGCCCCGCAATTCATCTTCGCTTGGTACTGAAATTGGTTTATTGAATGAGTCGATGTCATCAAAGTCGAACGCTCGCGCCAATGCTCGGCGCGTGTCGAAACTCGCTGACCCACCCTGCTCTACGCGTTGAATGGTACGAATATTCAAGCCAGAGATTTCCGCCAATTGCTCCTGCGACCAATGCCGCATGCCTCGGAAGTGTCGAATAAGGGCAGCAATCTCTCCGGTAGTCAGTGGGCGCGGCGGAGTGGGTGTAGTCATGATTTTCACCTAGGTTCATCCCAAATCGGATTGGTACTAGTATTTGGAGCCTGGCCGAAAATCTACACGACAGCAACCCGACAGCAGGCCGACAGGCTCACAAACTTGGCTATCGCCCCATCATCGCTGAAACAACGCATAAGGCGGCCCTAAGCCCGCCATACAACAACAATCGACGTAGGGCGGGCCCTGGCCCGCCACGAACGAAACGACGGACCGCAAGCCACAGCGCTCGTCGATGGGATGGCAATCCGTAGGCTGGGTCATCGACCCAGCCATCGTCGCCGAAGCGACCAAGCTGGGTGCTCAGCACCCAGCCTACGAGTCCTGAGCCGGCTGGCGTCAGTTTTCCAACGCCTCCAACGCGGCCACAAGCCGTTGCACGTCGCCCGCGTAAAAGCCGGCCGAATTGATCGTGTTGATCTCGACGATGCGCGGGCCTTCGGGCGTGTCGCAGACATCGATGACGAACGCGCGGTGCGGTTGCCAATCGGCGATCGCTCGCTCGACGAAGCGATCCATCCGCTCGTCCACGTCGGTGGCGTACACGACGCGGCGGCCCAATTTGTAGAGCGACTTGGTGACGATCTCGCCGCCCGCCACCCAGAACCGATATTCGGCGTGGATGGTTTTGGGGACGCATAACTGCACCTGTGTGGTGGGCGAAAGACTGGTGCCGTAGTCCTCGTCCAAATCCCAGACGCGTTGCCGCCATGTCTCGAATTCTTCCGGGTCGAACACGCGGCCGGCGAAGTATTTCGAATCGTCGATGGGGCGCAGGAACGTCGGCTTGTCCAGCCGCACTTCCTGGAATGCCATCACGCGCGAATCGGCGTTGAGCATGCGGTCGCCCCACGCCGCTTTCTGCACGAGAAAGTCCTGATCGAACAGATCGTAGACGCCCGGGTTCCAACCGTGCGCTTTGGCCGCGTGGCGCATGGAGTAGGAGCCGAAACACACGGCTTTATCCGCTTGCAGAACAGGAACCGGTTCCAACTCGCCCACGAAAGGAACGACTTTGTGGACGCTGAAAGGCAGATCGAACCGATCGATCGCCGCGACCAGATGTTCCCATTCGGTTTCCCGAAACAAATTTTCCTGCAATATCCAATGCATCGACAAACCTCAAAGAAGCCAAACGCGTAGGCTGTGTCATCGCCCCAGCCATCTACGCCGAAGCGACCAAGCTGGGTGCGCAGCATCCAGCCTACGAAATTCGGATGCCGCTAATAGCCGAAACGAACCGCCTCGCGCCTCACTTCCCTTTCACCACATCCGTCACCAACGTCGGCAATGTCCACGCGCCGCCGACGAAGCCTTTGCATTGGCCGCTGGAGGCGGAGGAAGTGTGGACGAAGCGGGTGCCGTCCCACGTCCATTCTTCGGTGCCCCAGCAGTCGCCGATGCCGCGGCCTTTTTGCGCGGACATAATCGTGCCGGCGTCGTAATCGGTGGCGGATTCGGTGACCAGTTCCGGGCGATACGGCGGTTTGTCGTCGATCATCCAGTAACCGGAACCGGCGTTGTACGCGGCCAGCCAGCAGCGGGTGGAGACCAGCATCCTGGTTTTCGTCAGGCGCACGATCTCCAACGATTCAGGCGATTCCGCGTCGTGCAAGTCCATGCAGTCGTCGCTGCTGGTGACTTTGCGCAGCGCGGCGCGAATCGCGTCTTCGTGTTGTTCGGCGAAACGCTTGTCGCCCGGCAATGGCGCCACAGGCGCGACGGCGCGCACCATCGGGGCGGGCACGGGCGGCAATACTTTCGCTTCGCTGGCTTTGCCCTTGCGCCGCAGCGCGCCGACGGTGCCGACACGGCCCTGCAATTCGTCCATTTTCAGCAGCACCGCGGACGCGCCGCGATCGGATAAAGGCCACACGTAATTGGGCGCGCGGAATTCGATGCGACTGTCGCGCGTCAACGCGCCGAGCAATGCCGCGACTTGCGCCGCGCTCAAATCGGCTTCGCGCTTGTCGTTGGTCATCGCCACGCTGCCCTGCGCGCGGCTATCGATCCACAGCGCGAGTTTGAATGTCGCCGGGAGTTTGAAATCGTCTTCGTCCCAGCCGCCGCCGAGCATCACCCGCCCCGCCACGGCCGTACCAGCGCCGGCCTTGCGCGTGAACAAGACGCTGACCGTGCCCAAGCCTTCCTCGCTGGGATAACCGGCGACGCGGCACGTGCGCGTGTTGTCGCAGACCACTTCCCAATCTTCGTGCGAGAACGCTGCGCCTTCTGGCGGTGCCGCGCGCATCGGTAGACTGCAGACGGAAAGGATCAGAGCGGCGGCGATGTTGCGATACGACGGCATGGGGCACTCGCTTTGGAATTGGGATGCGATGGGTGAATTTGGATTACTGGAAATTAGATCAAACTCGAACGCGGGCCGCTATCTTGTCGTCATCCCGGCGAACGTTGGGATCCAGCTTTTACCGATGTCTTTTAAAGCTGGACCCCGGCGCTCGCCGGGGTGACGTCTGAAAAAGAGACGTCGTCTGATGGTGAGTCGCCGGGGTAACGTCCGGAAAATTCACCGGAATAGCGAAGCAAAAATTTGGGCGGGATGATAATCGGAGCGAAAAGAACAGTCGCTCACTGTGCAGATCGCCGGCCGAGATCGTCGGTTGCGCGCGCCTTACATCGCGTCGAACACCACGACGAACCCTGCGATCGCCATCGCGGCGAGCGAGAGCCAGGTCAGCAACGTGCCCATGAATCGGCCGGGCGAATAGCCGGATTTTCTGGAAATGCCGAACGCATGCAGCAAGCGGCCGACGAGCAGTACGCCGCCGAACGCGTACAACCAGATCGGCGCGAGTCCGCACAGTTCAAGCAACGCCAGCGCGAGCAGCGCCATCGGTACGTATTCGACGAAATTGGCGTGCGCGCGCACTTTGCGCTCGAGCTTGTAATCTCCCGCGACGCCGAGGCCTATTTTCGCGGTATGTCGATGCATCGCCACGCGATAGGACAGGAACAGCATCAGCGGGATATGCAGCGCGGCGAACAGCAGTGCGATCTTGGGCATCGGTCGGCTCGAAGGAAGATGAGAGGGGAATTTCGGGAATTTCGGAAACCGCTGTGCGCGGCGCGCGAGCGCCATCGTCAAGCCGGTGCTGCGGTCCCCGGAAAGCGCACAGGATACGCGACGATATGCGCCGAGGATTTCGGATCGCGCCACCAGCTTTCGACTTCCGGCAGCAGCGCGACGCAGGCCGCGACCGCTTCGACATGACGCGATGCGCGATCGCCGCGCAGACGCTGCCAAAGTGTGGGATCGGCGCGAAACCAGCCGCGCACGCTGGCGTCGCGACGCGGGCGCAGTTGCCCGGTCATCGTCGTGCCGCCGCGCGCGGTGAGCGCCGCGAAACCCTCGGGCGGTTCCAGCGCGAGCCCCAGCACGAAACGCGGCAAGCCGCGTTTCTCCAACTGCAAGGTCAACACATGGCGAATATCGCCGTCGCGTCGCGAGAATTCGTAGACCAGCGCGCGACCGTCGATGCGCGACGGCCCCTCGAACCCCAGCCGGCGCAATTCCGGCAAGAGCGTTGCGGTCAATTCTTCGCGCAGCGCGCCGCGTGCGGTCTTCATCGTCGCGCGTTCGCTCAGACCGCCAACGGCCGGGCGCGCAGTTCCGACACTTCGTGCGCAGTGCCGAAGCGTCCTTTGTCGTCGCGCACCACTTGCGCCAGCGCGCATCCGGGGTCATGGGTGAAGAACAGATGCACGTTGCGCGCAAGCATCTCGTCGAGGAATTCGCGCTTTTCGTCGATCAACAGCTCGGGATTCCGGTCGTAACCCATCGTGATCGGCACATGCACCCAGGGCCGGCCGGGAATCAAATCCGCGCAAAACACCACGCCGCCGTGCGCTTCCGCGTGCGTGTGCTCCGGCCCGACGATCTCCGCCAGCATCAAACCGGGCGTGTGGCCGTCGCTGTAGTGGAATCGCACCGCTTTGCCGAGCGCGCGGCTGTGGATGCCGTCGACGATCTCCAAACGTCCGCTGGCTTCGAGCAGCGCGGGCAATTCGGGAATGAAACTGGCGCGGTCGCGCGGATGCGGATCGCGCGCGCGATCCCAACAGCCGGCGCTGACGACGAAGGTCGCGTTCGGGAACAACAATTCCGGCGCATGCCCTTCGCGCCACGGCGCGAGCAGGCCGCCGGCGTGATCGAAATGCAGATGCGACA
>JADZBF010000011.1 GCA_020852215.1 Lysobacter sp.
CGCCAGCGCGAGGGATCCTGCGTCGCGATGCCGCTCGGGCAACGGCTGGTGTGGCAACTGTGCGCTTGAATGCAGCCCAGCGCGAACATGAAGCCCCGCGCGGCGTTGCACCAGTCCGCGCCCATCGCCATGGTGCGCGCGATGTCGAACGCGCTGACGATGCGGCCCGCGGCGCCGATCCTCACGCGGTCGCGCAAATTCAGACCGATCAGTGTGTTGTGCACCAGCATCAGCGCTTCGTGCATCGGCACGCCGACGTGATCGATGAATTCGGCGGGCGCCGC
This sequence comes from Lysobacter sp., assembly GCA_020852215.1. Classification (GTDB taxonomy): domain Bacteria; phylum Pseudomonadota; class Gammaproteobacteria; order Xanthomonadales; family Xanthomonadaceae; genus Lysobacter_I. The sequence continues at coordinate 285 of JADZBF010000011.1, forward strand.
GCCGGTGCCGCCCTCGGCACCGTCGACGACGATGAAATCCGGCGTCAAACCGGTTTCGCGCATCGCTTTGGCGATGGCGAACCATTCCCACGGATGACCGATCGCGAGTTTGAAACCAGCCGGCTTACCGCCCGACAACTCGCGCAGCTTCGCGACGAATTCGAGCAATTCTATCGGCGTCGCGAACGCCGAATGTCGCGCGGGCGAAACGCAGTCCTCGCCACGCGGCACGCCGCGCGTGGCGGCGATTTCCGCACTGACTTTCGCCGCGGGCAGCACGCCGCCATGACCCGGCTTCGCGCCCTGCGAGAGCTTCAACTCGATCATCTTCACCTGCGGATCGCGCGCGTTCTCGATGAAGCATTCTTTGTTGAACCCGCCTTTCGCGTCGCGGCAACCGAAATAGCCGGAACCGATTTCCCAGACCAGATCGCCGCCGAATTCGCGGTGATACGGGGAAATCGAACCTTCGCCGGTGTCGTGGTAGAAACCGCCCTGCTTGGCGCCGGCGTTCAAGGCGCGGATCGCATTGGCCGACAACGCGCCGAAGCTCATCGCCGAAATATTGAACACGCTGGCGTCGTAGGGCTGGGCGGATGCGTCGCCGATGAGGACGCGAAAGTCGGGCGACGCGATCTCGGTCGGCAGCACAGAATGGTTGATCCATTCGTATTCGTCGCCGTAGACATCGACCTGCGTGCCGAACGGCCGGGTGTCGTTCACCGCTTTCGCACGCTGATACACCAAAGCGCGCTGCTGGCGCGAATACGGCGTTTCGGCGGTATCGGATTCGATGAAGTATTGCCGCATCTCCGGCCCGATCGATTCGAGTCCGTAGCGGAAATGCGCGAGGATCGGATAATTGCGCCGCAGCGTGCTGCGGGTTTGCAACAGATCGACGGTGCCGAGGATGGCGAAGGCGGCGAAGATCGCGCAGAACCACCACCAGCCGGCACCGAACGCGAACGCGGCGAATGCGGAGGACAGCGTCAGAACCCAGCTTGCGGCGTAAGCGGTGTAGCGCGACATGGAATCCCCTGCGAATCGCGTGATGCCCGTGGCGGGACTCGAACCGCGCCGCGAGACGTTCGAACAACCGTAGCGTCGAACGCGCCGCTGCGCGCGAGAATCCCAAAACGTTAGTGATGCAATTTGGTGTGCCCGGGGCGGGACTCGAACCCGCACAGCCTTTCAGCCGGGGGATTTTAAGTCCCCTGCGTCTACCATTTCGCCACCCGGGCCTAGGTTAAGCGGCGTCTATGGTGCCTGATGCGGGCGGCGACGGGAATGCGCGCACCCGTCGGGCGATACGCGATCGAATCGGCCTGTCAGCCTTTGAAGGCCCAAAACGACGAAAGCCGCACGAGGTGCGGCTTTCGGAAGTTTGGAGGCCTGGGTCGGAATCGAACCGGCGTACACGGCTTTGCAGGCCGCTGCATGACCACTCTGCCACCAGGCCGGTGACGTTTGACGCGATAACACGTGGAACCCAACGCGAAGCGATACCCGAAAACGACAAACCCCGGCGAACCGGGGTTTGCTGGAATCTGGAGCGGGAAACGAGACTCGAACTCGCGACCCCGACCTTGGCAAGGTCGTGCTCTACCAACTGAGCTATTCCCGCGGAAGAACGGAAATTTTACCGTGCCGATTCGTTGTGTCAACTCCCTTTCTTCTCTTCGGCCATCAAAGCCGGCCACGCGGCGATCAGATACTGCAATCCCGACCACAGCGTCAAGATGGCTGCGGCGGCCAACATCCAGTCGCCGATCATGAAGATCGGGCCGCCCATCCACGGGGTTTCGCGCGGAGGAATATCCGGCGCCACCGAATACAACAGGCAGACCAAGGCGAACATCTGCACCAGGGTTTTGATCTTGCCGAGCAGAGCCACTTTCACCGTCGCGCGCTGGCCGATTTCGGCCATCCATTCGCGCAATGCCGATACGGCGATCTCGCGGCCCACGATCACCGAGGCCCAAAACGCCATCCACGGCGTGGGATGACCCTGCACGATCAGGAACAAGGACACCGCGACCATCAATTTGTCGGCCACGGGGTCGAGAAAGGCGCCGAACGCGGAGTGCTGCTGATAGCGACGGGCGATCCAGCCGTCGAGCCAATCGGTGAAGCCGGCCAGCGCGAACACCGCAGCGGAGGCGAAATTGGTCCACCCGTACGGCAAATAGAACACCAACACCAGGACCGGGATCATGACGATCCGGCCGAGGGTCAGCAGGGTGGGTACGGTCAACTTCATCCAATGTCCTTCCGCTCGTCTTTGCGCTCGTCGTTTCGCTCGTCTTGGAGGCCGTGCAGCGTGAGGTAAATGCGCTCGGCGAGCGCGGCGTTGACGCCCTCGACCCGCGCGATTTCCTCGATACCCGCCGCTTTGAGCCCGCCCAAGCCGCCGAAATGCCGCAACAGATTAGCGCGTCTGCGCGGGCCGATGCCGGGAATATCTTCCAAGCGGCTGACAGCGCGCGCCTTTTGGCGGCGGCCGCGATGCCCGGTGATGGCGAAGCGATGGGCCTCGTCGCGCACCTGCTGCACCAGTTGCAGCCCAGGCGAGGCCGCGCCGGGCCGCAATTCGCGGCCATCGGGCAGCAGCAGGGTTTCGTCGCCGGGTCGACGCGCCTCGCCCTTGGCCACGCCGACGATGCACAGTCCGGGCACGCCCAATTCCGCCAATGCCGCCTGCGCCTGCGCCACCTGCCCTGCGCCGCCGTCGATCAGCAGCACGTCCGGCAGCACCGCGTCGGCATCGCCTTCGGCCGCCTTGCGGAAGCGGCGCGAGAGCGCCTGATGCATCGCCGCGTAATCGTCGCCCGGGGCGATGCCTTCGATGTTGTAGCGCCGATATTGGCCGCGCACCGGGCCTTCGCCGTCGAACACCACGCAGGAGGCGACGGTCGCTTCGCCCATGGTGTGGCTGATATCGAAACATTCGATGCGCTGCGGCGCCTCGTCCAG
>JADZBF010000012.1 GCA_020852215.1 Lysobacter sp.
CTACTCGCTCTCGCAGCGATTTCTGTCGTGGTTTCGAAGCCGAGCCCGGGCGAAGCGAAGTGGCAAGGCCGCTTGGTTCTTGCGTTTATCGTTTGTTCCGCAGCACTCTCGTTTTTCAAGTACGACGCCTAGCAAGTAGCCCGGGTAAGACCAAAAACCGCACCCGGGGCTTTGATCTTGAATCTTCACCTGCATACTACGAAAAGCTGTCCGATTCAGATCGAGCATCGCCAACAGGATCATAGGGTGCGCCTGTGGCGCACCGTTCTTTCCCGGCAGCGTTAAGAGTCGGTGCGCCACAGGCGCACCCTATTGCGCTGTTCAGCGCTCGCCCCGGGTGCGCGCTTCGCGCTCAGCCGGGCTACGAGACATTCATCCGCGCGGGATACTCGCTCTCTACCCACGCAGGCGAAGGCCAAATTCCCAAGCTGTCTCGGGCCGTAGCATCGGCCATCGGCTTGCGCTCGAGTGCCGCCGCTCGCGGGCCTGTTTCATTCAGGCATTCGCCCTCACGTCGCCATCGGTCTATATTCCGCCATGAGCCAGCCCAGACCCGATTTCCTTAGCCTCTCCATCGCCGAGCGTATCCAGCTCGCGGAAGACATTTGGGACAGCATCGCCGCAGAGAGCCAGGAATCCATGGCTTTGACGCCCGACCAGCTTCAAGCGGTTGAGGCGAGACTGGAAGAGCATGCGCAAGACCCGGCGAGCGCTCTGCCGTGGGATCAGGCCCGCGCCGAATTGTTTCAGCGCAATCACTGAATGCGGATTCTTTTTCGGCCCCAAGCCAGAGACGAAGCGCTTGCCGCACAAGTTGGTATGAATCTCGTGCGTCGGGTCTCGGTCTTGAATTCGCATGTGCTTTGGACGCGGCCGTTTCCGCCGCTGCACGCGATCCCGAAATTTTCGCGCTCGTCGTTGGCGACTGCCGCCGAGTGTTGCTTCGCAGGTTTCCGTTCTCGATGGTGTATCGCGTTCTCGGCGATGAGTTTCTGGTGATCGCCGTATTCCACCATCGCCGCGACCCGTCGACGCTGACTCGCCGCGGCAAGTAGCAAGAAGCCCAGGCAAGGCCGCAGGCCGGACCCGGGGCCTTTCGATGTTGAATCTTCATTCGCATGTTCGCTCGCGTTCTTCCCGGATGCGCCCTTCGCGCTTACCCGGGTTACGAACGACCCGCGCGAGGAATTCGGTCGTTCGACCGGGCATCATTGGCGAATCGCCTTGCCCGCGATGCGATCGGTGTCTATGCTGCGCTTCACGGGCAATGCGTCGATCATCGCCGCCCGGTTCACTTCGCGCTGGGTCAGCATGAACATCATTCGGTTCTTCGCGGTTTTGCTGTTTCTGTTCTCGATGCCTTCGATGGCCGGCCAATCGTCGCCGGCCGATCTCGCGCAGCGATACAACACCCTGTTTTACGGGCAAGACTACAAGAACGCGTTCGTGCTGTACGACGCCGGCGAGCTGAAGATTGCGCGCTTGCTGGCCTCCAAAACGTTTCCCGGCGCATCTTCCGATGCGCTGAAGACCATAGTGTTCGGAGAACGGTCGGAGAGCGAAATCGCGGCGCTCAGCGATGCCGCCTATCTCGAATTGTTCTACTCCACTATGATCAAAGGCGGCCGAAGCGACGACGCCTACATCACGGCGGCGAACGTCGAAGTGCTGGGCACCGTTTACGACGGCCCCGATATCGCCTATGTCGCCTGCAAGAATACGCTCCGCGTGAACGACAGGACGCTTCAGGCGGTAGAGCTGGTCAGGCTCAAAAAGGTGGAAGGCGCATGGTTCATCGGCATGCCTTCGGAGGTCGTCGGGTTCAACGCCGCGGTCGAAGACTTGACCGATCAATCGATCGCCGACTTTGTGACCGAAAATCGCGAGCAGACGGATGACGAAGTCCGGGTTCTCGACGCCATCCCGCCTGACGCCGTGGTGACCGGAGAAGTCAAGACCGAACTCGCGAGCGCGGAGAAGGACTACGACGCGCGCGCCGCGGAGGCATTGAAGCGCAAGGCGTATGTCGAAGGCGCCCACGCCATCGCGGAGATCGAATTGGAGGAAGAGATCGTCGACGGCATCCATTTCGTCAAGGCGCGCGCGAAGACGCTCGTTTTCAAGAAGCGTTAGCCCAGCTCGCGACGCAACGAGTAGCCTAGGTGAAGCCGAGGCCGCACATCAGGTTTGCGTCTGGCGATCTTCGCTCAAAGCGCTCCGCATGCTGGCTTGAGACTTTCCTCTGCGTTAGGCTAGCGTGCGTCAACCCTTCCAAGCGGCACAGGGCGTAGGCGCCATGAATAAAATCTTGCTGTTTTCGTATTGTTTCACTGCGCTTTTCACTTGCTCATGCGCCACCACATCGTTCACTGCAGAACATCGAACCGATGTCCCATGCGCCGGCAGCCAATACTGTGCGCCGGAAGATTTGGAACGCATCACTCTCGAAACTCTCAAGAGCAATGGGAATACGCTCTCGCTGACGTGCGGCTCCGACGGTTTCGACATCCCCATCAGCGAACTCTTACGCGCGAAATGTCGCGATCGTGTGGAACGTATGGCGTTACCGCTCTCGGAAAAGTGGCCCGACCACCTTCGACCGATCGACTCCCTATCCATCGCGTACAGCGATCACACCGCTTTCCTCACGCTCGTCAATGGCGTTTGCTTGGAAGAGAATTACATCGAGGCCAAGATTCCTTTGTCTTGGATATCCAAATAGCGCGAGACGATTCGTTCAGATCGACCTCGCTACCGCACGATTCGAGTGAAAATCCGAGCGCTGCATGTCCGAAATCGGCCTCATCGAACCCTTCTTCCGAAAAGATGCATGGATCGTCCATTGCGATCGTTGCGGCCATTCGGAAGAGATTCTCATCAGCCTGACGAGCGAATCGGCGCTGGAGGACCTGGCCGAATGCACGTATCTGCATTATTGGATCGAAGAGCTGAAGTTCCTGGAGGCGCTGAAGCGGCTCATCGAACGTCACCCGCGCTCCGATCATCCTTACAAGCGCATGGTGCTCGGCATCCGGCGCAGAACCGACGAGTCGGGCATCATCGCCCCCGCCGATGCGCCTTTCGAACGCGAATTGGCGCTGCTGCTGGCCGAATTCGGCCGCGATAGGAATGGGAGCTTTTCCCTTCAGCATCGCACTAAGGCCGGACACGCTTCGATCGAAGAGCAAACGGAACGGGTCGCGAAGAGCGCCGTGATCTGCAAGACCTGCGAAAACGGAAGGATGCATGTCGACCCCGTCGAATTCGAAACCTTCTGAGCCGGATGAACGCGGCCGATTTTCACCGCCGCTAAACGCTCACATCGTCGGCGCAAAGTTGCTGATTTGAGTTCTAATACCGAAAAATGACGGATGCCTCGGCTCCGAATCAACGAAGGAAGAAGCGCGCTCGATGGAATTTCTGGAATTGCTCGCACGCCCCTTGATCTGGCTCGCCCGCGGCCTGTTGTGGCTGGCCTGGGATTTCTTCGTGTTCACCATCGCATGGTCGATCGGTTGGCCGATCTGGCGAGCCCTCACGTTCGGCCGGTTTCCGCATGTGGATTTCCGCGAGTACGACGATGCGGGGTTCGTCGAAATACTTCTGGTCAGCGCTGCGGGCATCGGCGTGCTCGCGGGTGCGGTGTGGTGGCTGTCGCAATATGTCGCCGGCCGATGAGGCATCGTTCTACTCCGAAGGTTTCGCGACCGACGCCTATCGGTCAGGAAGCGAAGATGGCCGCAGGCGCGAGCGCCGTCCTGCGAGTTTCCGGCTTGTGTCCGTGCGTCGATCGGCATCCGACCGTTTCTCGTCCTCGCCCTCCCTTCCCGAATCCACGAAAAGCCGAGTCGACGGTACCGATTTCTGGCCTCGCCCGAGCCGAGCGCAATAGAATGCCGGGCGTGCGAGGACGCATCGCGACGCCGTTTCGCCGCACGATCGCCCTCAACACCTTCCCGATGCCTTATTCATGAATACACCCGATCACGACATCCTCGACACGCCAGAGCGCACCAGGGAAGGATCGGCGACGATCGAGGACCGCCGTCGCGAGCGCACCGATTTGCGGCGTCTGCGCGTCGTGCTCGCTCGCCGCTTCAGTCTGCTCGCCGACAAGGCCGAAGACGAGACCATCGAAAGGCGCGTGCGCGACGGCGTGGAACTTCACGGCGCGACGCCGTGGATTTTGATGTCCGCGATCCTGATCGCCTCGATCGGGCTGAACGTGAACTCCACCGCGGTCATCATCGGCGCGATGCTGATTTCGCCGTTGATGGGGCCGATCATGGGCGTCGGACTCGGCGCGGCCGTCTACGATTTCGGGCTGATCCGGCGTTCGTTGACCAATCTGGCCATCGCTTCCGCGATCAGTCTGACCGTATCGACCGTTTATTTCTCGATCACGCCCCTGGCGGAGGCGCAATCCGAGTTGTTGGCGCGCACATCGCCGACGTTGTGGGATGTACTTATCGCGCTGTTCGGCGGCTTCGCCGGAGTGATCGGCGCGACACGGCGCGAAACCTCCAACGTGATTCCGGGCGTGGCCATCGCCACGGCGCTGATGCCGCCGCTCTGCACCGCCGGTTATGGGCTCGCGACCGGGCAGTGGGCGTATTTCGGCGGGGCGCTCTATCTGTATTCGATCAACTGCGTGTTCATCGCGCTCGCCACTGTGGCCGGAATTCGTTTGGTGCGGATCCCGGTGCACACGTTCGTAGATACGCGTACGGCGCGCAACATGCGTTTTTGGCTGTGGACGGTCGCGCTGGCGACCGCGCTGCCCAGCGCGTGGTTGGCGTATCAGTTGGTACAGCAGGAAGTCTTCAAATCGCGCGCCCTCGGGTTCGTGCGTCGCGAGTTCTCACAGCAGGATACGCACGTCGCCGACGCGCGCGTCGACCCGAAAACGCGTCGGGTCGAAGTTTCGTTGATCGGCGTCCCGGTGACGCAGGCGACGCTGAAGCAAATCGAGGGTCGGCTGTCTTCGTCGGGCCTTCCCGACGCGCGTCTTCTGGTCCATCAGGCGAGCGAGGAAAACGGCATCGACGTGACCGCGCTGAAGTCTTCGCTGTTGAGCGATCTGTATCGGGATAGCCAAGACGCCTTGCGCAAAAAGGACGACGAACTGGAGACAATGCGCCGACGCCTCTCCGAGAACGCCGCGATCGAAGGACAAGCCGCCGCCATCACGGCCGAGTTGCGGGTCCTTCTGCCACAAGTCGTCGCGGTCACGCTCAGCCGCGGGTATCGGATCGAAGCCGACGACAAGAAAACGCCGACGACGCAGGTGCTGTTGCAGGGCGCCCGTGCGCTGCCCGAAGACGAGCGCGTACGCATCGAGACCTGGTTGCGCGCGCGCTTGCGCACCGATCGCCTGGATGTCGTCTTCAGCGACGATCCGGATTGAAACCAGCGCGAAACCTTTGGCTCGCGGCATCGGGTGTATCCGCGGCGCGGCGCTCTTTCAGCGGACGCGATCGATGCGCGATAGTTCGCTGCGCCGCAGACGCACAGCACGGGAATGCGCTAGGCATGCGGACGGTTTGACCGGCGAGGAAACGCAATGAAACCGCTCGCGATCGCACTGGCGCTGTTCTGCGCGTTGCCGCACACCGCCGCGGCGTGCAGTCTCTTCGTATCGCCCGAATTCCGTTTCCGGCGCGCCAAACTCTCTTCGCCCGTGCCGCCGAAAGTCGTGGTGCGCAGCGTCGATTTCATGCCCTCGATGGGCGACGGGGATAGTTGCGCTGGCGTCGGTTTTATCGCGATCGAATTGGAGTTCGTCGGTTTGTCCGATCGCAAAGCCCACGATTTCGGGTTCTTCGTGCGTGCGGTGTCCGGCGTCCACGACGAAGGGGGCGTTCCGGCGTTTCCGATGGCTGCCGTATCGTCCATCCACGGCAAAGCGTCCGTGCATTGGGCATGGGCAGGCATCACGCCCGATCCGGACGGGCATGTGCGTTGGCGTTTGGAGATCGTTCCGGTGTCGCGCTCGGGCGTCGCGGGCGAACCCGTCGCGGTCTGCGCGGCGACCGACGATTCGTGTCCGAAAGCGCATGAAAACTGAAAGCATCATCCGCCTCTGTCTCTGTGCGGTCGCCCTTTGGTACGCGATCCGACCCTGGTGGGACCGTTGGCGTACGCGCGACTGGCCGACGACGCCCGCCCGCATCATCGACACGTTCGTCGCCTCGCGCGGATTTTTGGGCAAGATCGATCCGCTCAACAATCTGCAGCCGGCCTACGCGATCGAATATGAGGTGGATGGGCGTCGGTACGAGCTCGGTATCGATGCGGACCTGTCCTTCGACATCAACGACGGTTTTTTCGCGTTTCGAAAAGTGCTGATACCGAGACAATTCGATGTGCGTTATCGCAAAGGCAATCCGCGCGAGTTCTGCGTCGCGCATGCCTACACGCTCGCCGCGATGTTGGGGCTGAGCGCGCCGCCCCTACTCATTGCGCTTTTGGTGTTGTTCCTGCGTTTCTGAAACTGACGCCGGCAGGTTAGGGCGAAAAACGGTTCTGCGTAGGCTCGCGAGGCGCCTCGCCATGTGATACCGGGCTGACACCTCGCGCCATGGAAAATTCGCATCAAAATCGTATCCGCGTCGTCTCCGAAGGTGTCCGGCTCTTCCGGCGCCCTCGCGGATGACGCTCGTTCACCGCCGGAATTCGGCATCATCGTCTCCATCATTCTCGAATCAGGAGCATTCCTATGAACGCGATCCCACGACTGTCCTCGTCCAAACGCACACGCGTTCCATTTCGAAGACACTCATCCAACAGGGATCGCCATGAACGACTTATCTCGCATTCAATCCGAATGCATTCACACCACCGATGACGCCGCGCTTTCTTCCCGACTCCTTCGCGGCGGTCGCATCGTGCTCGATCGCGACGCCTTGCTCCGCCTCCGTCACGCGCGACTGCTGAGCCAGCAAGACCTCGCCGACGACTGCTGGCGCCGCAATATCCGCGTCTCGCTCCCGACGATCAAACGCGCCGAACGCGGGCGCGCGGTGCGCTTTCGTATCGCGCGCGAGCTGGCGCGCTGTTTCGATGTGCCGGTCGTGCGCCTGATCGCGCCTTGAATCAAAACGGCTAGCTAACCTCGTATCTGCATCGGGCGCGCCTGCAGGGCGCCCGATGCCCGGCATCACCCCCGCTTCGCCGGCAGGAAGCTCGGCTTGCGGAGCAGCGCGGCGCTGATCAGCGAGACCAGGACGCCGATCGGGAAGATTTCGGTGAAGGTCATCGGCAGGCGGAACATCGGGTCGGCATATTGGCGTTTGAATGCCTCCATCTCGGCGGCGTATTTCGCCAACTCGGCCGCGGCCATGCCTTTCGCGCGCTGTTGTTCGATCATGTGTTTGGCGTACTCGCCGATGTAATCCATGCCGGTGACGGCCAGGGCCGCCTCCCAGGCCAGGACGTAGAACACGCCGGCGACGACGCTGATGCCCAGGCCCATACCGAAGGCCGGCCAGAAGCGGATGACGCCGCCGAGGGCTTGGTCGCGATGGCGCTTCATGCCCACGAACACCGCGCTGAGCGCGATCAACATGGACGAGTAACCGATCAGCATGCCGACGCCCATCGGCGGCGGGTCGCCGGCCATGGCGACGGTGGTGCCGAACAGGATGCTGCCGACGATCAAGCCGGCGACGGTGCCCCAGAGCAGAATATTGCGGAACATCGGGAGGTCTCCTCGCGTGATTGGGAGGCGGTATTCGGGGCTACGGGGGGCGCGGGATCAATCGCCCGGATGGGTGATTTCGGCGTTTTAGTGCGTTTTACTCGCCGATTTGGCCGATTTGGCGCGGTGCCGCCCGGCGACTCGGCACCGGCAACGTCGTGCCGCGGTCACGGCATCAGCCCCAATTCGCGCGCCTTGCGCAGGGCGTCGGTGCGGCGCTTGGCGTCCAGTTTCTCGTACAGGCGGGCGATGTGCGTCTTCACGGTGTTCGGGGAGACGTCGAGCTTGGCCGCGATTTCCTTGTTCGAGCGGCCGGCGGCGATTTCCTTGAGCACTTCCAACTCGCGTGGGCTGATACCGAGCGCGGCCTGCGCCTGCGGGTTGCCGTCGAACGGGGCGGGCTTGCCGCTGCCCAAGGCGCGGGCGCCGATGTAGACGCCCAAGGCCAGAAAGCCCGCGGCGATCAAAAAGACGTAGACCTCATCGGAATGGGCGCGCGCCAGCCGCTGGTAATCCAGCCCCTGCAGCGCCAGCGTGCCCGCCGCGAGCAGCAGGCCGTAGGCGAGGATTCGTGTCCACATGCGAGCCCCCCGCCCGGCCGCAAAGAGGAACGCCGGGCTGGGCGGCAGTGTATCGCCGCGCGTATGCTCGGGGGCTGGTGGGCATGCGCCGAACCGGCCGCTGGCGATATCGGATTCGAGCGGCGGAGGGTTCAATACGCGGCGGAGGCGACTTGCGATTCGGCGTGCTCTCGCCCCTCTCTCGCCAACCACCCTCCCGTCACCGCATGCCGCGGCCGCGCTGCCCACGGCGACACCAGCGTGACCTGGTGCCGTTGCGGCACGCGGAACAGGCTGAGCGAATTCCAGCGCGGCAAAAACGTCTCCAGCACGTGGCCGTCGGCATCGAGAAACTGCAGTTGGCCGCCCCAGTCCGGGCGCCAATCGCGGCTGAGATTCATCAC
>JADZBF010000013.1 GCA_020852215.1 Lysobacter sp.
AGGGCCGCGATTGGGAACGCTACGCCTGGCAAAAAGCGCGACCGGTGGCCGGCGATCTCGACGCAGGCGAACGTTTTCTGCAGACGCTGCGGCCGTTCGTGTATCGGCGCTATCTGGATTACGGCGCGCTCGACGGCTTGCGCGAGATGAAAGCCACCATCGCCGCCGAAGTGGCGCGCAAGGACATGGCAAACGACATCAAACGCGGCCCCGGCGGCATTCGCGAGATCGAATTCCTCGCGCAGGCCTTGCAGTTGATTCGCGGCGGACGCGAACCCGCGCTGCGCGAACGACGCTTGCAGCCAGCGTTGCGCGCGCTGCGCGATGGTCGCCACCTCACCGACGACACCGCCGCGCGCTTGATCGACGCCTACCGCTTTTTGCGCAGGCTGGAAAATCGCCTGCAAATGCTTCGCGACGCGCAAACGCAGCGATTGCCCGAGGATGCGCAGGATCGCGCGCGCATCGCGCAGGGTTTGGGATTCCGCGACTGGGATGCGCTCGACGATGCGTTGCGCGCGCATCGCGCGTACGTGTCGCAGGAATTCGACGCGCTGCTGGCCGTGCGTCGTCGCGAGGCGCCGTCCGACGACTTGACCGTGTATTGGCGTGCCTTGCGCGAGAACGACCCCGCCGCGCAGGCTCGCCCCGACGCCGAGCGCGCCGATGCGCTGGCCGCCGCGGGGTTCGACCGCCCCGATGAATCGCATCGCGCCTTGCGCGACTTCGCGCGCGCGCCGAGCGTACGCGAGGCTTCCGACGCGACGCGCGCCCGACTCGACCGGCTGATGCCGGTGCTGCTCGGCGGCATCGCGGCGTCGGCGGCGCCGTCGTTGGCGCTGCGCCGCGCCTTGGCGATGTTCCAGACCATCCTGCGCCGCGCCAGTTATCTCGCGCTGCTCGACGAACAGCCCGCCGCGCTCTCTCGGTTGATCGACGTGCTCGCGCGCAGTGCGCTGTTGGGCGAACGGCTCGCCGCGCATCCGCTGCTGCTGGACGAATTGCTGGACGCGCGCGCGGTCGGGCCCTTGCCGCGATGCGAGGAGTTCGACGCCGCGATTCGCGCGACCGCGCACGATGACGATTCCGAAGCCGCTTTATTCGCTTTGAACGAAGTGCGGCAGGCGTTGGCGTTCCGGGTCGGTCTGGCGACGTTGGATCGTCGGCAACCCGCCGAAGACAGCGCGCGGCAATTGGCGTGGCTGGCCGACGCCATCGTGCGCGCGGTATACGCGCTCGCCGTGCGCGAATTGCAGGCCCAGCACGGAGCGGTGCCCGATCTGCGATTCGCGGTGTTGGGCTACGGTAGCTTGGGCGGGAAAGAACTCGGCTTCGGTTCCGATCTGGATCTGGTGTTTCTGTACGACGCGCCCGCCGATGCCGTGTCCGCCGGCCCACGCCCGCTGGACGCCCCGCGCTGGAGCGCGCGCCTGGCGCAGAAGATCGTGGCCTTGCTCGGCACGCCGACCGGCGCCGGGCATCTGTACGACATCGATGTGCGCTTGCGTCCCGACGGCGCCAAAGGTCTGCTGGTCAGCACGCTCGCCAGTTTCGAGGACTATCAACGCCATCGTGCCTGGACTTGGGAACATCAAGCCCTGGTCCGCGCCCGCGCCATTGCCGGCGACGACGCGCTGTGCGCCGAATTCGAACGCGTACGCGCCGAAACGCTGTCGCAAACGCGCGATCCCGAAACGCTGCGCAACGATGTGGCGGCGATGCGCGCACGCATGCGCGCCGAACTCGATCGTTCGTCCGAGACGCGCTTCGATCTCAAACAAGGCGCGGGCGGCTTGGTCGATCTGGAATTTCTGCTGCAGTACCTCGTGCTGCGCGACGCGCATGCGCATCCGGCGCTGCTGACGCCGCGCGATACGCCGGGGTTGATCGAGGCCGCCGCAGAGAACGCTGCGTTGAACGTCGACGTCGCCGTCGAGTTGCGGCAGGCGCATCGTGCGCTGCTGCAAGACGGCTTGGCTTGCACCTTGGATGGGCGTGCGCGGTTGGTCGCGCATGAAGCTGCGGCGTCGAGTCGTGCCGCTTCGAGTCGTGCCGCGTATGGCGACGCCATCGCGCTGGCGTTCGCGCACGCGTTCGGACAGAGTTGATCGCGCCATCGAGGCCAGCTCGCGCCGGTAGAGCGGCCTTCAGGCCGTTGTTTTTTAGTGGCCATCGATTCAGCGGCCTGAAGGCCGCTCTACCGAACCTCGCGCGCTGCGCGCTGCGATAACGCCCCGTTCAGCGCGCGTCCGCATCGAGGCGACGTCGATGAACGCAACGCAGTCCCACCCACGCGGCGAAGGTTGCGCCGTCGTGCAGTCCGGGTATCCTGCATCCACCCGCGACGCACCGTGTCGCATCCCCCACTGGAGGCCGTATGTCGAACGCCCGTTCCGCAAATACCGAAGCCTTGGTCGAAGACGCCAAAGACGTGTTGGAAGACGTCGAAGCGTTGCTCGAAGAAGCATCCACCGCGACCGGCGAGCGCGCGCAGGCGCTGCGTAAGCGCGCTGCGGAAGCGCTGGATCGCGCCAAGAATCGTTTGCACGACGCGCAAGGCGCCGTGCGCGACAGCACCCGCAAAGCCGCCCGCGCCACCGACGACTGGGTTCACGAGAACCCGTGGGGGGCGATCGGTATCGCCGCCGGCGTCGGCTTTCTGGTTGGTTTGTTGGTTTCCCGTCGCTGACGGACCGATCGGTGGCGTCTCCGCTCATCGATAGTCTGCGTCGTCTCGGCGCGACCACGTCCAAGCTGCTGCTGTCCCGCGCCGAGTTCGCATCGCTGGAACTCGCCGAGGCGCGGGCGCAGCTCTTGCGGTGGTTGGTGTTGGCGTTGCTGACGACGGCCTTGTTGGTATTGGCCTTGATCGCGGCGTCCGCGCTCTTCGTGGTGCTGCTGTGGCCTGCACTGGGCTGGGTCGCCTTGGCGATCGTGTTGCTGGCGTACGCACTGGCCGCGCTGGTCTTGGGGCTGCGCTTGCGGCGCGAGATCGCCGAAGCGCCGCCGCCGTTGTCCGAAACCCTGCGTCAACTCGCGCAAGACCGCGATACGTTCGCCCGACGCGAGACTCCGGCGCCCGCCGACTCCGCGCCGCCGCGCGAGCCGTTCCGATAGCCGGTGTCGACAATTCGTGCCGATAGGATCCGCCCGATGAGCAAAGACCGCGAACTGCGCCGGATGCGCATGGATCTGCTGCGCACGCGCGCGATGTTGGAGCGCGCCGATGTCGCCGATGCGCTGCAAGCCCTGCGCGACGATGCCGGTCGTCTGCGAACGGCGACGACCACGCTCAAGGGCTTGGGATCGTTGGTGGGCGCGCTCGGCGGCCGCGGCGGTGGTCTCGCGGGTTTTGCGGCGCGTGAGGCGCGCGACCGCGGCGCTCGCGGGATGCTCGCGACCGTCGTCGATCAAGCCATGCGTCGGCCGTGGTTGGCGGTGTTGGCGCTGAAAGGCCTGCGTTCGTTCAAGCGTCGTCCTGCCGTCGCGATTGCGGTGGTGGTCGGCGTGACCGTGGCGACGCTCGTCGCGCGGCGGCGTCGCGATCCGTCCGACGATATGTTCAGTGCGCCGATGGGTTGAGCGTTCGCTCGAAGCGCATAGAGCCTGTTCAAAATCTTCCAGCGGGGGTGTCGCCCCCTTCCCCCGCAAGCGGTGCGTGTTCTTTTCCTTCTCCCCGCAAGCGGGGAACATGCCTTTTCCCTTCTCCCCGCAAGCGGGGAGACGGGGGCGCAACGCGCCGGATTCGGGGCAGGCGGTACGCTTGATTCGCGTGCTTCCGACCGGCCGCATCAAGCCGTACGAGAAAGGCGCCCCTCACCCGGCCTTCGGCCACCCTCTCCCCGCACGGCGGGGAGAGGGATGAAGGAAGGTGCCGGCGAAGGGCCACCGACCCGCTCGGGAAATGCGCTCGGCGCATGCCTCTTCTGAGATTTTGAACAGGCGCTTAGAGCCCCAACCGATCCCGCACTTCCATCGCCACGCGCGCGGTCTCGCGCAGCGGCTCGGCATCGAACGGCGCCAGCGCGGTGTCCATCGCGCGAATGCGTCCGCGCGCCAACAAGGCATCGAGAAACGCGCGGGGCCGTCCGCGCACGCGATTCGGATCGAACACATACACCGGCACGCGGGTCGCGCAGGCCTCGGTGATCATGTTCACCGAATCGGGCGAACACACGATCCGGTCGGCCCAGGCGAGCAAACCCGCGTAGGGGTTTTCGCCGTCTTTTTCGTTGCGCCAGACCACGCCGGGCGTGTCGTCGTAGCGATGCGCGAGTACGCCGCGCAGTTCGCGATCGGTGCGGCGCGAGGCGGTCAGCAGCACGCTGCCGCCTTCGCGAGCGAGCGCGACTTCCAATTTCGATGCCAGCACCTCGAAGGCCATGCGGTCGAAGCGCGCATGACGGGTGCGGCCGCCCAACAAGACCGCCGTGCGCGGTCGCGGCAGGTCGGCGAACCGGGCGAACCGCTGCCGTGCCGCCGCCAGCCAGCCGTCGTCGATGGGGTGCAGGCTTCCCAGCGTGACGATCACGTTCGCGCCGCGCACGCGGTCGTGCTGCGGCACGATCACCAGGTCCCAAGCGCTCGGGTCGATGCGCGGGTCGAGAATCTGCACGGCGCGGCCGCCATGGGTGCGCAACAAGCGCGTCGCCAGCGCCGCCTGTCGTCCGCAGCCGACGGCGAGCGTCGGCGGTGCGCGCAGCAGGTCGTCGAAGTCCGCGTCGAAGGCCCGCGCGTCGCCGCCGATCAAGCGCGGCGCAGTCCAGCGCCAAGGCCAGCGCGGCCGCAGGCTGGCGGAATGGATCATCGGAGCACCGATCGATGCGCCCGCGGAGCCGTTGAGGAGGGCCGCTACCGCCGAAGCCAAGGCGTCCGCCTGCCGAACATTGCCGGCGCGGCCATCGCTAAGCGAGTAAATTTGTAGCGAATCGGCGATTCTTGTCTGCATTGTTGCAAAGGTGAGCCTGATACGTTCTCGTCGTGCGGCTGTTCAGGCCTGTTCTGGACTCTACACTGCCGGCCTGTCGAATTTCCCATCCGCTTCGGAAGCGCTACGAATGAATGCACCGCTCAACGACACCGCGCTCGACCAGATGTTTCGCAGCGCCCGCACTTATAACCAGTTCGACGGCGAGATCGACGATGCCACCCTGCATCGTCTTTACGAATTGATGAAGTGGGGGCCGACCAGCGCCAACATGTCGCCCGCCCGCATCGTTTTCGTCCGCAGCGCCGAAGCGAAGGCGCGGCTCGCGCCGGCCCTGGACGAGGGCAATCGCGCGAAGACCTTGGCCGCGCCGGTGGTGGCGATTCTCGGCCACGATCTGAAGTTCTACGACAAACTGCCGGTGCTGTTTCCGCACACCGACGCGCGTTCCTGGTTCGCCGGCAAGCCCGAAGCGACGCTCGAAACCATCGCCCTGCGCAACGGTAGCCTGCAGGGTGCGTATTTGATCTTCGCCGCGCGCGCGCTTGGCTTGGACACCGGCCCGATGTCGGGTTTCGATAACGCCAAGGTCGACGCCGAATTCTTCGCCGGCACCGCCATTCGTTCGAATTTCCTGATCAACCTCGGTCGCGGCGACGCGACTGCGATCTTCCCCCGTTCGCCGCGCCTGTCGTTCGACGAAGCCTGCAGCATCGAATGAGCGCTCGCGTCACCGATTCGCCCCGGCGGCGCAACCGATCCCGCGCTCGCCGCCTCTCCTGACCTCTCTCCCGTTTCGCCCCAAAGGACCCGCCATGAACACGAAACCGCTGATCGCCGCCGCCCTGTCGCTCGCGCTCGCCGCGGGCGCCGCCGTCGCCGCGCCGCTGACCTACAAGATCGACGCCAACCACACCGACGTAGTCGCCAGTTGGAGCCATTTCGGCTTCTCCAACCCGATCGCGCATTTCGGCCAGGTCGACGGCTTCATCACTTACGACCCGGCCAAAGTCGCGGACTCGAAAGTCGAAGTGACC
>JADZBF010000014.1 GCA_020852215.1 Lysobacter sp.
GGAGCGGTACACGGCGCCGGAAGGGGCGTTGGAGGAGGCGTTGTCGTCGATCTGGGGCGAGTTGTTGGGCGTGGCGCGGGTGGGGCGCGACGATCACTTCTTCGCGCTGGGCGGACACTCGCTGTTGCTGGTGCAACTGGCGCTGCGTATCCGCGATCGCTGTTCGGTCGATCTGCCCGTCGACGTGCTGGTGCGTACGCCGATCCTCCACACGATGGCCGCCGCTGTCCGCGAGCGCCAGTTCGAGGCCTATCTGGGCGCCGACGCCGACAGCCTGGCTCAGGATCTCGAAGGCCTGTCGCACGAAGAACTGCTTGCACTGTTGGCGCAGGAACAGGCATGAACTTTTCCATCGCTTCATTCGAAACCGCTAACGAGGAACTCGTCCGCATGCGTCTGTCCATTTCCGTTCACGACTTGCCCACCACAGCCCGACGCGGCGTCTGCGCGCGTGCGGCATTCGCGCTGTTGCTGATCGCCGCATCTTTGTTCGCCTCGACCGTCGCGCTCGCGCAGGCGAAAACGCCTGTCGCCGGCGTGGACTATCAGGTGTTGGAGACGCCGGTCGCGACTGCTTCCGGCCGGAAGATCGAAGTGCTGGAGTTCTTCAACTACGCATGCGGCCATTGCAACGATTTTTCCTCGACGCTGACGGCCTGGAAACGCAGGCAGCCGAAGGATGTCGCGATCCGCTACGAAGCGGCGCCTTACGGCGGTTTTTTCGACGAGATGGCGCGCGCTTTCTACGCGGCACGGATCCTCGGCGTTGCTGCGAAGACGCATGACGCGATCTTCCGCGATGTCCACGGAACGCATGCCATCCGCCCCGGCGACAAGGCGTCGATTCTCGATGCCTATGCGCGTCTGGGCGTCGATCGAGCGCGTTTCGGCGCCGAGTACGACAGCGCGCGCGTCGATGAGCGGCTGCGTTTGGCGAAGGCGCTGATGATCGCGTCGGATGTCGGCGGCGTGCCGTCGCTGATCGTCGCCGGCCGCTACCGCATCGATGCGGGCGAAGGCATCAGTTTCGAGTCCATGCTCGCGACCGCGGATCACCTGATCCGCATGGAACGTGCCCGGATCGCTCGCGCCAAACGCTGACCGACCGTTTTGCAACCCAACACATCCGCAGAGAGTTCCGTGCTTTTCGACTCCATTCTCGACACCGTCGGCGAGACGCCGATCATCCGGATCAACAGGCTGGCGCCGCACGGCGTCGCACTGTACGTCAAGCTCGAGGCGCGCAATCCCAGCGGTTCGATCAAGGACCGGATGGCGATGGCGATCCTCGACGACGCGCTGCGCGATGGCCGACTGCGGCCGGGCCAGACCGTGGTGGAGGCCACCTCGGGCAACGCGGGCATCGCGCTGGCGATGGCCTGCGCCGTGCGCGGTCATCCGTTCGTCGCATTCATCGGCGACAACTTCTCGGTCGAACGCCGCCGTTTGATCCGCGCATATGGCGCGCAAGTCGTGCTGACTCCCGCCGCCGAGGGCGCGATCGGGCGCAGCCGGGCCGCCCGCGAACACGCGGCGCGTATCGGCGGATTCTTCGCCGATCAGTACGCCAATCCGTCCAATCCCCGCTGCCATCGCGACGGCACCGCGCAGGAAATTCTGCGCGCGTTCGAAGGCCGGCGGCTCGACTGGTTCGTCTCGGGCTGGGGCAGCGGCGGCACGCTGTGCGGCGTGGGCAACGCATTGAAGCGCGCGCGCCCGGATCTGCGCATCGCCGTCGCCGAACCGAGCCAGGCGCGCGTGTTCGCCGGCCAGCCGTGGACTGCGCACGATATCGCCGGCTGGGTGCCGAACTTCATGCCGGCCGTGATGTCCGGCGCGATCGGCGACGAAACGCTCGCGATCGACGAGGCGCAAGCGCGCGCCGCCGCGCGCGATCTCGCGCGTCACGAGGGCCTGTGCTGCGGCATGTCCTCGGGCGGTGCGTTCGCCGCCGCGCGCCGGCTCGCGGACGATGTCGCGCCCGGCAGCGTCATCCTCACGATCCTCCCGGATACCGGCGAACGCTATCTCTCGACCGCCTTGTTCGCCGATACCGAAGTCGATGGTTGATTCGATCGCGACGTCTCCGCATTCCCATATCGCTACGCACCGCTCCCTATTGATCGCCTCATGACCGAAGATACCGCCCGCCTGGACGCCCTCAAGCAGAAGATCCTGCTGCAACGCCTCGAAAAGCGGATGCGCGAGGAGGCCGCCGCGCAGGCGGGCATTCCGCGCGCGGATCGCGACGGTGCGCTGCCGCTCTCTTACCAGCAGCAGCGGCTTTGGTTCATCGATCGGCTCGATCCGGCCTCCGGGACCGCATATCTGATGCCGGTGGGTCTGCGCCTGACCGGCGTGCTCGATCGCGACGCGTTTCGCGCGGTGCTCGATCGCGTCGTGGCGCGACACGAGGTGCTGCGCACCGCCTTCGTCGAATGCGACGGAATGCCGCAGCTTGCGATCGCGCCGCCGGACATCGGCATGCCGATGCGCGAAGACGACCTGCGCGCCGTGCCGGCATCGGTGCGCGAGGCCGCGCTGGAGGAAATCGTCCGGGAAGAGGCCGCGACGCCCTTCGATTTGACAGTCGCACCGCTGGTGCGCTGTCGTCTGGTGCGACTCGCGGACGATACGCATGCGGTCGTTCTGATCCAGCATCACATCGTCTCCGATGGTTGGTCGCTCGGCGTTCTGGTGAAGGAGATCGCGTCGGCCTACGCATCGCTGGCGGCGGGGCAGGGCGAGGCGTTGCCGCCGCTCGACGTGCAATACGCCGACTATGCGGCTTGGCAGCGCGCGACCCTGGAGGCGTCGGCGACGCGCGCGCGACTGGATGCATGGCGCGAACGACTGGCGGACGCACCAACGCTGCTGACGCTGCCGCTGGATCGCCCGCGGCCGGCCCGGCAGAGTTTTTCCGGTGCGCATGTGCCCGTCATGTTGCCGGACGATCTCGTCGATGCCTTGCGGGCCTTCGCGGTGGCTCGCGATCTGACACCGTTCAACGTGCTGCTCGCGGCCTGGGCCTTGTTGTTGTCGCGGCTCAGCGGCCAACGCGATGTCGTGATCGGCGTATCGGCCGCCAACCGCGGCCGTCGCGAACTGGAAGGACTGATCGGGTTCTTCGTCAACACACTCGCGCTGCGCGTAGACCTGCGCGACGATCCTGCGTCGGCCACGCTGATCGAACGCGTGCGCGATCTCGCGCGCGAGGCGCAGGCCGGGCAGGACATTCCGTTCGAGATGCTGGTCGACGCGGTGCGCCCGGCGCGCAGCCTCGCCCATGCGCCGCTTTTCCAAGCGATGCTGAATTTCGACAATACGCCGGCGGGAACGCTGGAGATTTCCGGGTTGGGCATCGAACCGCTGCCGTTGCTGGCGGCGACGACGCACTTCGACGTCACGCTCGCGCTGCACGACGACGGTCGGCGCATCGCGGGTCGGCTGGAATACGCCACCGATCTGTTCGACGAGGCGACGGCCGCGCGATGGGCGAGGCACCTTTGCGCGACGCTGCGTTCGCTGATGGCGGCGGCGGACCATGCGCCTGCATCGGCGATCGCAGTCATGGAGACGTCGGATCGCGAACAGGTCGTCGAGGACTTCAACGCCACGGCCGCGCATTACCCGGAGCCGCCGCTCATCCATCGCCTGTTCGAAGCGCAGGTCGCGCGCACGCCGCACGCCATCGCGGTCGAATTCGAGGGCGCCACGGTCGACTACGCCGAACTCGATATGCGCGCGAATCGGCTGGCGCGCTTTCTGCGCGCGCATGGCTGCGGACCCGATGCGCTCGTCGGCATCGGCATGGAACGCTCGCTGGAAATGGTGATCGCGCAGCTCGGCGTCATGAAGGCCGGCGCGGCATTCCTCCCGCTCGATCCCTCGTATCCGCTCGATCGTCTCGTCTACATGCTGCAGGACGCGAAGCCGCCGGTGCTGTTGACGCAGGCGTCGCTGGAAGCGATGTGGCCGGCGCAGCCGGGTCGGCATACGCTCGCGCTCGATCGCGATTGGTCCCAGGTGCAGCGCCATGACGCCGCATCGCTGGATGGCACCGCCGCGTCCCCCGAGGAACTGACACCGGACCATCTCGCCTACGTGATCTACACCTCGGGCTCGAGCGGGCGGCCCAAGGGCGTGATGGTGCATCACCGCGGCATCGCCAACCACATGTGCTGGCTGCGCGCGCGGTATCCGATGTCCACCGATGACATCCTGATCCAGAAAACGCCTTTCAGCTTCGACGCGGCGATTTGGGATTTCTTCAGCGCCCTGATCTGCGGCGCGAAGCTGTTGATGGCCGCGCCCGGACGACATTTCGACGTCGAATATCTGATCGATCTGATCGTGCGCGGCGGAGTGACCCGCCTGAAGCTCGTGCCGACGCTGTTGCGGGCGATGCTCGAACATCCGCGCATGGCCGAGTGCACCTGCCTGCGCGAAGTGTTCTCCGGCGGCGAAGCGCTGCCCTACGATCTGGCGCAGCGTTTCTTCGCGGTGCTGCCGGGCACCATTCTCTACAACCACTACGGCCCCACCGAGACGTCGGTCAACGTCACCTACGGGCGTTGCTTTCCCGACGACCGATCTGGGCGTGCGCCCATCGGCTGGCCGATCGCCAATACCCGGATCTACATCGTCGACGAAGCGATGCGTCCGCTGCCGATCGGCGCGCCCGGCGAGATGCTGCTGGGCGGCGTGCAGGTCGCGCGCGGCTATCTCAACCGCCCCGATTTGACCGAGGAGCGCTTCATTCCCGATCCGATCGATCCCGCGGGCGGTCGAGTCTATCGTTCCGGCGATCTGTGTCGTTGGCTCGCCGACGGCAGCGTCGAATATCTCGGTCGCAACGATTTCCAGGTGAAGATCCGCGGGTTCCGCATCGAACTGGGCGAGATCGAAACGCAGTTGCTGGATCATCCCGACGTGCGTGAAGCCGTGGTGATCGCTCGCGAGGATGCGCCCGGCGATCCGCGCCTCGTCGCCTATGTCGTCGCGCGCGAGCAGACCGATCCCGCGCCGTCGGCGCTGCGCGAGCACATCGCCGCGACGCTGCCCGAGTACATGGTGCCCGCGGCGATCGTCCGGATCGACGTGCTGCCCTTGACGCCTAACGGCAAACTCGACCGCAACGCGCTGCCCGCGCCGGATCGCAGCGCACTGGCCGCGCGCGCATTCGCGCCGCCGAGTACGCCGACGGAATGCCGCGTCGCCGAAGTCTGGCGCGACATGCTCGGGTTGGAGCGCGTCGGGCGCGACGATGGCTTCTTCGAGCTGGGCGGCCATTCGATGCTGGCGATCCGGGTCGTCGCGCGGCTGCGCGCGCAGGGCGACATGCTCGACGTGCGCACCCTGTTCGCGACGCCGGTGCTGCGCGCGTTCTGCGCCGCGCTGGATGCGACGATGCCGCGCGCGGAGCGCACGATCGACGATGCGGGTGGCATTCCGGAAAACGCGAGCGCGCTCGCGCCGGGGATGGTGCCGCTCGCGGATCTGTCGCAGGCTGATCTCGACCGCATCGCGGCCCGGGTGCCCGGCGGCGTCGCCGCGATTCAGGACATCTATCCCCTGGCGCCGCTGCAGGAAGGCATCCTCTTCCATCATCTGGCCGAGGAAGCCGGCGACCCGTACCTGTCGACGTTCGTATTGGGTTTTCCGACGAGGGACGCGCTCGAACGCTTCGTCGACGCGCTGCGCCGCGTCGTGGCGCGTCACGACATCCTGCGCACATCGATCCACTGGGACGATCTGACGCATCCGGTACAGGTCGTGCACAGGTCGGTCGAGCTGCCGTTGAACGAGATCGCGGTACCGCCCGGCGAAGAGGCGGTGCGCTGGCTTTCCCGCCTTGCGGAGCCGGCGAATTTTCGGTTTGCGCTGGATCGCGCGCCGCTGATCGCGCTGCATGCCGCACCGGACTCTTCCGGCGACGGTTGGCGATTGGCGCTGGTGAACCATCACATGATCAGCGACCACATCACGCTGGAGCTGATCCTGAGCGAAGTGGCGACGCTGATGGATGGGCGCGCCGACGACTTGCCGATACCGCAACCGTTCCGTCGCCAGATCGCGGCGATCGCGACGACGCCGATGGAGACCCACGAGCGCTACTTCGCGCGGCTGCTCGGCGACGTGACGCACACCACGGCGCCGTTCGATGTCGAAAAACTGCGCGATGGCATGGCGGGCGTGCACGAAGGGCGGTTGTCGCTGCCCGATGCGTTGGCGTCGCGCATTCGCGCCTGCGCGCGTGCCCTGGACACGACGCCCGCGGTGCTGTTCCACGTCGCCTGGGCGCAGGTCGTCGCACGCACCAGCGGGCACGACGACGTGGTCTTCGGCACGGTCTTGTCCGGCCGCATGGGCGAGGGCGACACCGACGGCATGCTCGGCGTGTTCATCAATACGCTGCCGTTCCGGCTGCGGTTGGACGACCGCGACAGCGCGCGCGCGATCGGCGATGCGGCCACGCAACTCTCCGAACTTCTGAGCCACGAGCACGCCCCGTTGTCGCTCGCGCAGCGATGCAGCGGCGTGCCCGCGCCGCAGCCCTTGTTCACTTCGCTGCTCAACTATCGCAGGACCGTGGCGCTGACCTCGCCGGGTGAGGGCGGCGACGACTGGAATCGCATCCGCGTGCTGTTCATGGAAGAGCGCACCAACTATCCGCTCTCGATGTCGATCAACGACGAGGGCGAAGGGTTCGCCCTGGTCGTACATTGCGCGCGCGAAATCGCACCGTCGTCCACGGCGCGGCTGCTCGCGACCGCGATGTCGGATCTGGTCGATCGACTCGAACGCGGTTCCGCCGCGCCGGTCTCGAGTCTGGACGTGCTGACGTACGATGCGCGTCGTCGTCTGCTCGGCCTGCCGGCGCACGCTTCCGTCGCATGCTTGCCGGAGCAGGTGCCGCATCGGCGATTCCTCGCATGGACCAGTCGCACGCCCGAGGCGATCGCGCTGGTCGACGGCGATGTCGCCGTGTCTTACGCGGATCTCGCAGCCCGCGCGACGAGACTGGCGCAGGCGCTCGTCGCCGATGGCGTTCGATCCGGCGATCTGGTCGGACTCTGCGCCGATCGCGGCGTCGCGCTCGTCGTCGGCCTGCTCGGCATCGCGATCGCCGGCGGCGCTTACGTACCGCTGGATCCGGTCTATCCCACCGAGCGGCTGGCCTGGTTGATCGAGGATGCGTCGCCGACGCGGATTCTGGCCGATGCCGTCGGCGAAACTGCGCTCTCGGCGATCGCCGAGCCCGTGTCCGGTATGCGTCGGATCGATGCGTTCGGTCCCTGTTTCGAAACGAACGGGACGATGCCGGCGGCGTCGGAGTTGCCGATGCCGCGTACCGATGCGCCCGCCTACGTCATCCATACCTCCGGTTCGACCGGTACGCCGAAAGGCGTGGTGGTAGAGCATGGGCAGGTGGCGCATCTGCTCGAAGCGGCCGTGCCGGCCTTCGGTTTCGGTCCGGACGATGTCTGGACGCTGTTCCATTCCTTCGCGTTCGATTTCTCGGTGTGGGAACTGTGGGGTGCGCTCGCCTTCGGCGGACGGCTGGTGTTGGTGCCGGCCGCGGTGGCGCGTTCGCCGGCGGATTTCCATGCGCTGCTGTGCCGCGAAGGCGTGACCGTGCTGAACCAGACGCCGAGCGCTTTCCGCGCACTGATTCCGATCGCCGTAACGGCCGAGTCCGAGCATCGTCTGCGCACGGTGATCTTTGGCGGCGAGGCGCTGGATTGCCGCATGCTCGCACCCTGGTTGCGCCGCACGCCGCTGGCCCGGACGCGGCTGACGAACATGTACGGCATCACCGAAATCACGGTACACGCCACGCTGCGCGACATCGCCGAAGCCGACATCGCCGGCGCGGACTCGCCGGTGGGGCGCGCCCTGCCGCATCTGCGGGTGTATGTGCTGGATGGCCACGCGCGACCGACGCCCGAGGGCGTGCCCGGCGAACTGTACGTCGCCGGCGAAGGCGTCGCTCGGGGCTATCTGCATCGCGATGCGCTGACCACCGAGCGTTTTCTCCCCGACCCCTTCGTGCCGGGTGCGCGCATGTACCGCACCGGCGATGTGGGGTACCGGCGAGAGGATGGCGATCTGGTTTACCTCGGGCGCAACGACGCGCAGATCAAAATCCGCGGCCACCGGATCGAACCTGGCGAGATCGACGCGGTGCTGTCGGCGCATCCGGCGGTGGGCGAAGTGCGGACGCTGGCCCGCGACTTCGGCGATGGCGATCGTCGCCTGGTGGCCTACGTCGTACCTTCGCCGCGGATCGCGCCGCAGTTGCATCGCCTGCTGACGCTGGAGGCCGGCGCGGGCAGGGGCCATGCCATCTGCCCGCTGCCGGAACTGGGCGAGATTTTCCATCTCAACACCAGCGAAACGCGCTTCCTGCACGAGGAGATCTTCGGCGGCGACGGCTATCTGCGGCACGGCGTCCGCCTGTCGGACGGCGACTGCGTGTTCGACGTTGGCGCGAACATCGGCATGTTCTCGATGTACGCGGCGACGCGCCATGCCGGCCTGCGCGTGTTCGCCTTCGAACCGGTGCCGCGGGTCTGCGACGTGTTGCGCCTGAACCTCGCGCTGCTGGGCGTCGACGCCGCGATCCACGACTGCGGTCTGTCCGATGCTCCGGGCGAAGCGGAGTTCGTGTTCTATCCCCACAACCGCGTGGTGTCGAGCAGCGTGCTCGATATCGATGCGACGCGCGAGGTGGTCGCATCCTATCTTCAATCCGCGACCGGGTCCGCGGGCGACATCGACGAATTGCTCGACGAGCGCATGCGCGGCGAGCGGCTGCGCCGTCCGCTGCGGACCGTTTCGGACATCATCCGCGAGCACGATGTGACCCGCATCGACCTGCTCAAGGTCGATGTCGAGGGCGCCGAGTGGCAAGTGCTGAACGGCATCGACGCGACGCACTGGCCGCGCATCCGTCAGGTCGTGGTGGAAGTCCACGATATCGACGGCCGCCTCGATGCCGTGCGCGCAAGGCTGGAGACCGTCGGTTTTTCGGTCGCGACCGAGCAGGACGCCGCGCTGCGCGGCAGCGCGCTGCACAACGTGTATGCGGTGCATCCGGACGCATTGCCGACGCGATCCAGGGCCGATGCGTCGATGCCGGCAGCCGATGTCCACAACAACCGCGATGCGCTGGAACAGACGCTGCGTTCGATCGCCGACGCGCTGCCGACCTACATGCGTCCCGCGCATTACGTCTTCGTGCCGGCGATGCCGCTCACCGACAACGGCAAGCTGGATGCGAAGGCGTTGCCGATGCCGGGCGTCCGCCCACGCCCGGACGCGCGACAAGTCGCCGCGGTCGGCCCGATCGAGCAGGCGCTGGCGGCGCTGTGGTGCGAAGTTCTGCACGTTGACAGCGTCGGCCGGGACGACGATTTCTTCGAGCGCGGTGGGCACTCGTTGTCGGCTGTGCAGTTGTCGCTGCGGCTGCGCGAACGGCATCGCCTGCGACTGTCCATTCGCGACATTTTCCGCCATACCGTGCTGTGGGATATGGCCGAAGCGGCGGTCGAGCAGGAATTCGCCGGTTACGACCGGACCGCGGTCGCGGCCGCACAGGCGGGGCTGGAAGATCTCGACGAAGCGGCCTTGCTGGCGCTGCTGGACGATACGAACGACGAGGCACGGGAAGAGATCCGATGACGCAGGAACGGGACGACACCGCGGCCGCACAGGCGCGCCTGGAAGCACTGCGACGCGCGGTCGCGCTCAAACGGCTGCGCGCGGCGGGCGGCACGGCGACGGACACCATGGATATGGCCGCGGACAAGGTCGCGATTCCGCGCATCGATCGTGCCGCGGCGTTGCCGCTGTCGTGGGCGCAGCGTCGCCTGTGGTTCCTCGATCGCCTGGACAGTGCCGCGGGCGCGGCCTATCGCATCGGCACCGCGCTGCGGCTCCGCGGCGGATTGCGGCCGGAAGCGCTGATTCAAGCGCTCTCGAACGTCGTCATGCGGCATGAAGTACTGCGCACGCGCTTTGTCGAACGCGCCGGCGAACCCGAGCTTCGCATCGATCCGACCGCCGACGGCTTCGCGGTCTCGCGTACGGATCTCTCGGCGTTGGCGCCCGATCGGCGCGAGCAGCGGCTGCACCGTCTGTGCGAAGAGGAAGCGCGGCTTCCGTTCGATCTGACGGTCGACCTGCCGATGCGTGCGCGCTTGATCCGGCTTGCGGAGGACGATCATGTCCTGGTGCTCGTCCAGCATCACATCGTCTCGGACGGTTGGTCCATCGGTGTGCTGGTGCGCGAAGTCGCGATGGAATATGCCGCCGCCGCGGCAGCGTCCGGCAGCGTTTCTGTCCAACCGCCGATGCCGGTGCAGTACGTCGACTACGCCGCATGGCAGCGCCAGCGATTGTCCAGCAGCGAGTTCGAAACACGACTCGCCGCATGGCGCGAGGAATTGACCGATGCCCCGGTGCTGTCCACGTTGCCGGCCGATCGCCCGCGACCCGCGCGTCCGCGATATCGCGGCGCACGCGTGCGCATCGCCTGGTCGCCGCAGGAGGTCGCCGCGCTGCGCAGGCTCGCGACCGAGGTCGGCGCAACGCCGTTCGCGGTGTTGTTCTCGGCCTGGAGCGTGTTGCTCGCGCGGCTGACGGGCCAGCGCGACGTCATCGTCGGTACGCCGGTCGCCAACCGGCCGCGCAGCGAACTCGAAGGACTTATCGGCTTGTTCGTCGACACGCTGCCCGTGCGCATCCGCCTGCCGGACGCGGCGAACGTGTCGACGTTCGTGCGTACCGTCCACGACAGGTTGCTGGCCTGCCTCGAACGCCAGGACGTGCCCTTCGACCGGATCGTCGATGCCGTGCGTCCCGAGCGTGCGCTCAATCACAGCCCGCTGTTTCAGACCATGGTGGCTTTCGACAACACGCCGTCGGCGATGGCGATCGACAGCGATCTGCGGATCGAAGCGTTTCCGTTCGAGCAGGACACCTCCAGCCACGATCTCGTTCTGCATCTGGGCGAAACCGCCGAGGGAATGGCCGGTGCGTTGACCTACGACATCGATCTGTTCGAGCAGCGCACCGTCGAGCGATGGGCCGCCTGTTTCCAGCGCCTGGTCGTCGCCATGACGCACGATCCGCGCTGCCCCATCGATGCGTTGCCGCTGTTGTCGGACGCCGAACGCCACCGTCTGCTGGCGACGTTCAACGCGACGCAGACCGAGTATGCGGGTGCGGAGACGGTGCATGCCTTGTTCGAAGCGCAGGCCGCGCGCTGTCCGGATGCGGTGGCGGTGGAGAGCGAGGACGGGACGCTCAGCTA